>MGQW01000076.1 GCA_001798885.1 Deltaproteobacteria bacterium RBG_16_64_85 | reverse complement strand
CATCATGTTGTTGTCCTTAGACGAAGCGTGGGGTTCGAAAAATTCAACCCAAGCTCCTGTCATATCCTAATAAACCCGGAAGGCGCCGTATAGTTCCCCCGTTTCCCCCGGGGGAAAGGCTGATATAATGAAACACCCCGTTTTGCCTGCGGAGCAATACCTTGTACCGGATGGACGAGCGAAACCGAAAAATCGGCGAAATGTTCTCCTCGATCGCGCCGAAGTACGACTTCCTCAACCGGCTCCTCTCCCTCGGGCGGGACCGGCAATGGCGGCGGCAAGCGGTGGCCGGGATACGTCCGAAGCGGGGTGGGAGACACCTCGATGTCGCGACAGGAACCGCCGACGTCGCCCTGGAGATCCTCCGGCAGAAGGGGGTCGAGTCATTCGTGGTCGGGTCGGACATTTCCCTGGAAATGATGCGGATCGGGCGGGAGAAGGCGACACGTCAAGGGGGGGCAGGGAGGATGGCATTCGTGCGCGCCCCCGGGGAGGCGCTGCCGTTCCGCGATGGCGTCTTCGATTCGGCCTCGATCGCCTTCGGGATCCGGAACGTGGCGGACCGCGAGCGGGGACTTTCCGAAATGTGCCGCGTGGTCCGGCCCGGTGGCAGGGTCGTGGTGCTGGAGTTCTCCCGGCCTGAAGGGGCTCTCTTCGGTGCCCTGTACCACCTCTATTTCACGCAGGTGCTGCCGAGGATCGGCGGGCTCGTTTCGAAGCGGAGCGCCTATACCTACCTGCCGGAATCGGTGCAGGCGTTTCCTTCCTCTCCGGCGTTCGCGGAGATGATGCGGGCGGGCGGCTGCGCCACGGTCGACTACCGTCCGCTCACGTTCGGCGTCGTCACCCTCTACGTCGGCATACGTCCTGGGCGGGGACACTCCTAGCGGTATAAACCACAAACCCAGGAAATGTCCACGGCGAGGCGGTCAGATCGTCGTGGCGGACGCCTCGTTCTCGAACCACCCCTCGAACAGGACGGTCGTCATGTAGCGCTCCCCGGCGTCCGGCAGGATCGTCACGATCGTCTTCCCGGCGAACTCGGGAAGCTTCGCCAGCCGGGCGGCCACAGCGGCCGCGGCCCCGGCGGAGATCCCGGAGAGGAGCCCTTCCTCCCTCGCCAGCCGGCGGGCGTACTCCACCGACTCGTCGTTGGTCACCTGCTCCACACGGTCGACCAGGGAGAGGTCCAGCACGTCGGGGATGAATCCCGCGCCGATCCCCTGGATCTTGTGGGGGCCGGGCTTCAACGGCTCGCCGCGCAGCTTCTGCGTGATCACCGGGCTGTGGACCGGCTCGACCGCCACGGAGACGATTTTCTTCCCACAGGTGGTTTTGACGTAGCGCGATACCCCGGTGATCGTCCCCCCCGTGCCGACGCCCGACACCAGGACGTCGATCGCCCCGCCGGTGTCTTCCCAGATCTCCGGCCCCGTGGTGTCCTCGTGGATCTTCGGATTCGCGGGATTCTTGAACTGCTGGGGCATGTAATACCTGGCCGGGTCCGAGGCGACGATCTCTTCCGCCTTCTCGATCGCCCCTTTCATTCCCTTGGCCCCCTCGGTCAGGACCAGCTTCGAGCCGAACGCCTTGAGGACCATGCGGCGCTCGATGCTAAACGTCTCCGGCATCGTGAGGATGATCTCGTAGCCGCGGGCGGCGGCGACGAACCCCAGCGCGATTCCCGTGTTCCCGGAGGTCGGCTCGACGATGGTCTTGCCGGGGCCCAGGAGCCCCTTCTTCTCCGCGTCCCAAACCATGGAGGCCCCGATCCTGCACTTCACGGAATACGAAGGGTTGCGCCCCTCGACCTTGCCAAGGACCGTGGCGCCCGTACCGTCCACAATCTTGTTGAGCTTCACCAGCGGCGTGCGCCCGATCGAAAGCGAATTATCCAGGAACCATTTTGTCATGTCCGCCTCCCATATTATGTCTATCGTCTATATAGTATTTATTCTTTTACCCCCATGTCAACACATTTCCCCTGCTTCCATTTTTCCTCGATTCGCCGTATGGTTTGCAGGATGATGATCCGGCGCCTGTGCGTCTTCAGCTCCTCCAGCAACCACGTCCCCGGGAGGTTCCGGCGGGACACGCTTGCGCTCGCCGACAGGATGATCGAAGAAGACATCGCGCTCGTCTATGGAGGCGGATCGGTGGGGCTGATGGGAGTCCTGGCGAACCGGATCCTCGAAGGGGGAGGGAAGGCCGTCGGCGTCATCCCGAGGTTCCTCTGCACCAGGGAACTCGCGCACGAGGGACTTACGCGGATGATCGTCACGGACTCCATGCACGAGCGAAAGATGGAAATGAGCCGACGCGCCGACGCGTTCGCGGTGCTCCCCGGCGGATTCGGGACGATGGACGAGTTCTTCGAGATCCTCACCTGGAAGCAGCTGGGGCTGCACGCCAGCCCGATCGTGGTCGCCAACACGCTGGGCTGGTTCGATCCGATCCTCTCTTTCTGCCGCCACGCGGTAAAGGTCCGGACCGTTGCGCCCCGGAACCTCGACCTGTTCGAAGTCGTCCCCTCCGCCGCGCAGGTTGTCGATGCGCTGCTGCGCCGCCGTCGGCCGGCCCCCTCGCCCGGCCTCCTCACACGAACCTAAGAACCAGGACGTTCTTAAGAACTCGCTCGGCAGCGCCTTCCTGGCAACGATTCCAATCCAAGAGGGACTTTTTCACGGGGGACATTCTCGTGGGGGACATTCCTAAATCAAGTATCAAGTATCTCGTTGGGGAGTGTCCCCCCTCGTCGTTGAGGAGTGTCCCCCGCCCATGTGTCCCCTGCGCATGTGTCCCTCCGTCATGGAGAGCAGGTAGTTGATCACCGAGGAGCAGAAGACGACGAGGAACGTAGCCTCGGTAAGGTCCAGCGACCCACCGTCGGGGGGAGCGCCGGGCAGGCCGCTCACGGCGTGACAGCGGCGCAGCGTCGCCTCCATCCCCGTCAGCAGGTCCGGCGGGATCCCGAAGGAATCGGCGAGAGGCGCGACGGTCCCCAAGGCGATCTTCCCCTCCTTGTCTCCGAGGCTGCGGACCACCGCAGCCACGGCCAGTGTTGCCTCCCGAACCGCCTCCTGCGACGCCGGCACGGGCCGCCTGGAAAGATAGGCAAGCGCGGCATCCAGGTGGCGGGAAGCCGCCGCGAGGTCGAAAAAATCGAGTTTCTCCTCCGCCGTCGCAACCGCGTCGAACCCCATGGAATCCGGGAGGGGGACGAACTTGTCGCGAAGGAGGCGGACCGGGGCACCCTCCTGCTCCAGGATCTCGTTCAGGCTGCGGCGGAGAAGCTTCCTGTCCACCTCCTTGAGGCCTGCCCGGTCGTCCACGAGCAGGAACTCGAAAAGGTCGTAGAGACGGTGATCCGGCAGGGAGAAGAAGCGATCCCGGAAGGCGGCGCGCGACGCGTCGTTGTCCGCCGCGGGCAGATCGTCGATCGGCTCCTTGAAGAAGGCGAGGCAGGCGCCGCGCAGGGCGGCGGTCCAGACCGTCCTCGAATGGTCGGTGGAAGAAACGATCCGGAACAGGAGGTTCCAGAGGGAGTTTCTCAAGGAGGAGGCCATCGCTTTCAGGATAACCGCAAATATCAAGAGGTCAAGAAAACCGGGACGGTTCTGAACTTTACTTTTTAACAAAAAAAACCCCCGGATGGCCGGGGGCTTCTGCATGTTGGATGGATACGTCGACGGGTCGGCCGCCCTGGAGGGTCACCCCTCCCAGTGGCCGGGAATCCACACTCTCATCTCGACGTTGCTGTAGTGGCCGGGAATCCAGACCCGGCGGGTTTCGCGGCGGTAGTCGTCGTCATCGTGGTTGTCCCCGCGGCCATACCGGTCGAACCGCTCGATCTCCCAGTGCCCGGGGATCCATTGCCGCTGGATCCGCGTCTCATAGTGCCCCGGGACCCAGACCTGTTCGGGAGGATAATAGGCCCTCGGCGGAGGGCCGTACACGGGCGCCGGGTACGGGTAGGAATTTGCGATGGCATGCCCGAGAATATTCAGCCCGATGATCCCCGTCAGGATCTTGCCGGCCGTGGCCCACCCGCGGTCCCCTGCGGAAGCCGGTGTCACCATCGTCGACGCCAGCAGGCCCGTCGCAACAAGTATGGCCAGAGTCTTTTTCATCGCCTGCCCCTCCTTTCGCATTCATCAGACGAGGGAAGAAGGAGAGATATTCAACCGCGCGGGCTATTCGGCGGAGATGAGGAGGATCATCACCCCGGACGGGTAGGGAGGCCCTCCCACCAGGACCATCCCCCCCCGGCTCAAGCCCAGGGTCGTCGTCAGGAGGTTCCGGCCGCCCTCCAGGAGCTGCACGGCGAGCCGGACCTTGGTCCCCGGCGCGGGAACGGGCGTCACACGCATGCTGCGGCCGCCGGGGAGCACGAACTCCCCCGTCTCCCCCACCGCCAGGGTGCGCTTCATCCGGTCGAGCATCTTGTAGGAGGAATAGTTGAACATCGACTGCAGCTTCGTTCGGAGAGCGGAAAGTGCGGGGTCGATCGAGGTCCCCTGGTTCGAGGCGACCACCACCCCGATGTCGACGACAACAGAACCCGGGGGAGCGGCCTCCGCAACGCCGGTTGCGAGGAGGATTACGAGAAAGGCGATCGCCGGTAGGACGAGCCCCGGCCGGGGTTCAGGTCTTGTCATTTTCGATGATCCAGATCACCCGGGGAAGGTCGTTCCCCTTGTCCACGAGGGCCACCGTCGCGGTGTCCGATTCCAGGTCCTCCACCGCGACCTCGAAGCTGCTCGGGTGAAATGGGGCCCTGCTCACATCCGAAGGATAGAACAGCAGGACCAAGACCGCAAGCGCAGCGCCCGCCGGCAGCCAGAGCCATCTCCGAACCCAGGATGCGGACTCTTTCGGTTGTTTCCGCTCATCGATTCCCGCGCGCACGCGGGTCCACAGGGCGTCGAGCTCTGGCGCTTTTTCCCCGGCCCGCGACGCCGTCCAAAGCCGGAGCATCTCCCCCACCCACCGGTACGCAGCCGCCTCCGTCGCGCAGGATCCGCAGGATTCCACATGACGACGAATCTCGGCCGCCTCGGAAGGAAGAAGCCGTCCGTCGATCTCGTTCTGAATCATCTGTAAAGCCTTCTTGCAGTCCATCGTCCTACCCTTCCCGGAACTCTTTCAGCGCCTCCTTCAGCTTCGCCCGTGCATAATGGAGGCGCGACATCACGGTGCCCACCGAACAATGAAGCACCTTGGCGATTTCCTCGTACGCCATCCCGTCCACCTCCCGCAGGAGGATGACCGCCCGGTGGTACTCCGGAAGGTCAGCGATCGCCCGGGTGAGCGCGTCCGAAAGCTGCCGGTTCTGCGCGAGATTCTCCGGAGTCCTCGGATACATCACGGACTCGGGCGGCGACACCTCCTCGGAGAGCCACTTTTCATCGAGGGGAACCATCCGGGACCTCGACGACTTCCTCCACCGGTCGATCGCCTGGTTCACCAGGAGCCGGTAGAACCAGGTGTAAAAGTTCGCGCCGAAGCGGAACTCCTTCAGGTTGTAATACGCTTTCACGAAAGCTTCCTGAACCACGTCGAGCGCGTCGTCCGGGTCCCCGGTGATCCCGAGCGCCACGTGGTAGGCCCGGTTCTTGTAGCGCTCCATCAGCTCCCGGAAAGCCTCCTCGTCGCCGCCCAGCGCGGCCCGGATCAACGCCTCGTCGGGGGCGCCCGGTTTCTCCTTTTCCTTCATAGGACGGAGCTTTTCCCCGATCTATTCATCGCCCGGCGTCCCGTATCAATGGATTTCCCCCCAGTTTTTCCCCCGGCTGAGAGAGACGGTCAGGGGGACCGACAAGGAGGCCGCCCCCACCATCGCGTCGCGCACGATCCTCCCGGTTTCGCCCGCTTCCCGGTCCGGGGCCTCGGTAATGAGCTCGTCGTGGACCTGGAGGACCAGCCGGGCCCCCATCTTCCGCTCCCGGAATTCCCGGTCGATGCGGATCATCGCCAGCTTGATGATGTCCGCGGCGCTCCCCTGGATCGGGGCATTGATCGCCATCCGCTCCGCCGCCTCCCGCAGGACCTTGTTCCGGGAGTTGATGTCCCGCAGGTACCGGCGCCGCCCAAGGATCGTCCGGACGTAGCCGTCCTTCCTCGCCTCCTCCTTGACCCGCTCGATGTAGTCCCGCACACCGGGGTAGCGGATGAAGTATTGGTCGATGTACTGCTTCGCCTCCCTCCCCCCGATCCCCAGCTCCCGGGAGAGGCCGAACGGGCTCATCCCGTACAAGATACCGAAGTTGATCACTTTGGCACGCCGACGAAGCTCGGGGGTGACCTCGGAAGGAGAGACGCCGAAGACGCCGCAGGCCGTGTCGGTATGGATGTCCTCCCCTTTCAGGAACCCCCGGGTAAGAGTAGCGTCGCCGCTCAGGTGGGCCAGGAGGCGCAGCTCTACCTGGGAGTAGTCGGCGCCCACGAAGAGGAATCCCGACTCCGCGACGAACCCCTCCCGGATGCGCATGCCCAGCTCGGTGCGGATGGGGATGTTCTGGAGGTTCGGGTCGGACGAAGAGAGGCGACCGGTGGCGGCCTGGGTCTGATGGAACGTCGTGTGGATCCGTCCGTCGCGAGGGTCGACCATCCCCGGCAGGACGTCCACGTAAGTGGATTTGATCTTGGCGAGCGTGCGGTACTCGAGGACCAGCGCGGGGATCTCGTGGGCGCTTTTGAGCCGCTCCAGGACCTCCACGTCGGTGGAGTAGCCGGTTTTGGTCCTTTTCACCGGCGGAAGACCGAGCTTCTCGAACAGCAGGAAAGCCAGTTGCTTGGGGGAGTTGATGTTGAAATCGGCCCCGGCGATCCGGGCGACCTTCTGTTCGATCTCCCGGACCCCCTCGGCGAGCACCACCGAAAGGTTCCGGAAGATCTCCGCGTCTATCCGGATCCCGGCGGTCTCCATCCGGTAAAGCACAGGCAAAAGGGGCATGTCGACGTCGCGGAAGATCTGCGTGAGCCCGGCCTCTGACAGCTTCGCATCGAGAAGGATCCCCAGCGACAGGAGCGCTTCGGCGTCCCCTGCCGCCTTGTCCTCCGGCGTTTCTCCTTCCTCGGCACCCACGGCCGCGGGAAGGTATCGTGCGAACAGCTTGGGCAGGGTGGGCGTCCCCTCGTCGGGCGCCAGGAGGTAGCCCGCTACCTGCAGGTCGAAGATCGGAAGGGAACTTCCCCTCGGGGTGCCCCCGTGACTCCTGAAGAACAACTTCCCATCGAAAAGAAAGATCCTGCCGCAGGTCTCTCCGAGGCGCCGCAGAGCCTCGGGCGCACCAGCGACCGGGAAAACAAAGGTCCCGTGCCCCGTTGCGGAGACCGCGGCGAACCCCTCCTTGCCGGAGACAATTGCCGCACCGGACACCCCCTCCTTTGCGACGCCGGGGAAAAGGTCCGATTCCTTTTCGACCCGTTTCCACTTCCGGCGCGGGGGGGGCGCGTCACTCCGAAGCGGGAGCATCGGCTCCACGTCCAGCGCCAGATCTTCGAGGAGTTTCCGGAAACCCAGTTTCCGGAACAGGGAGGAGACGCGGGCCTTCTGCATCGGGCGGGGAGCGAGATCTTCGAGGTTCTCCTTCAAGGGGACGCTCCGGTCGATCGTCACGAGCACCCGACACAGCCTCGCGACCTCGGCGTTCTTTTCGATCTTCTCCCTGCGGCTCCCCTTCAGGCGGTCGGCGTGCGCGAGAAGCTCCGAAAGCGAGCCGAACTCCCGGATCAGCTCCGCCGCCGTCTTCTCTCCGATTCCGGGAACACCGGGGACGTTGTCGGAGGGGTCGCCGGAGAGCGCCAACAGGTCCACCACCTGCGCCGGCCCAACACCGAAGGTTTCCCGGACCTCGGCCTCCCCAATGGTCCTCTCCTTCAAACCGTCCCGCACCCGCACGCTGGGGGAAACCAGCTGGTAGAGGTCCTTGTCGGAGGAGACGATGACGACCTCCATCCCCTTCTCCTCGGCCATCCGGGAAAGCGTTCCGATGATGTCGTCCGCCTCGGTGCCCGGAACCTGGATTCTGGGCACCCCCAGCGCGTCGATGACTTCCATCACCAGCGGGATCTGCGCGGCAAGGTCCTCGGGGACCTTCAGGCGGGTCGCTTTGTACTCGGGATAGAGAGCGTGGCGCGGCGTGGGCTCCCGGCTGTCGAATGCGGCGGCGATCGCGGCGGGGCGGTCTTCCTTGAGGATCTTGAGCAGGATCCTCGCCACCCCGAGGATCGCGTTGGTCGGGGTGCCGTCGGGCGCGGAAAGGCGCGGAACTCCGTAAAACGTGCGGTAGAGGACGTTATGACCGTCGATCAGATAGAGGGACGTCATCCGCAACCTGACGACATTCCACCACGAGCGTTTCGGCGAAGGTGTCGCCCGCCCGCTGCCCGTCGGCGTCGTAGAAGCCGAGATAGGTCTCGATGAGGAGGACGGCCAGGCCGATGGTGTACGCCAGGAACGGACCGGCGACGGGAACCAGGTAGAGCAGAAACGGCGCGGCCACGGTGAGGTTTCGCAGGAGCGACGACTGAAAATCCATTCCCTCCCGGTCGACGCGGACGACCTTCAGGGCCGTCAGCCATTTCCCCGCGCTGCGTCCGCTCGGGAAGCCGTCGCACAGGAGGATGTAGAAGAGGGAGGCGAACGTCCCCGCGGCGCCCGGGACGTGCCACAGCGACATGGCGATGATGAGGTCGGCTGCCTTGGCCACCAGCCGGGTAAGGTACCGGGCCCGGCGCGCGTCCTTGAAAAATTCCCTCTGGTCCTGCCACCGGAAGGTCATCGCCGTCACCCCTTTGCGGGCAGGTTGCCGCGTGTGAAGAAGAGGAACGCCATCGCCGGACGGCGATTCCCCGGCTGAGTCACGAAATGGATCGACTCGAACCGGTACCCTTCCTCCACACAGCGGTTCAGCGCCGCCTCGACCGTCTGGTCGGTGACGTCGCTGATCTCCATGACCTTGTAGGCGTTCCCGCTCTCTGTCGTCCCGGCCATCGAAGTCACCTCGAGAGGATCTTCGCCGCTTCCTTGGCGGAATAGGTGAGGATGAGGTCCGCTCCGGCCCGCTTGATGCCCGTGAGGATCTCCATCATCACGCGCTCCCCGTCGACCCACCCGAGCTTCGAGGCTGCCTTGACCAGCGAGTATTCCCCGCTCACGTTGTAGGCCGCCACGGGAAGGTCGAACGCCTCGCGGACGCGCCAGAGGATGTCCAGATAGGCAAGCGCGGGTTTGACCATGACGATGTCCGCGCCCTCCCGGACGTCTTGGGCCACTTCGCGGAGCGCCTCGCGGGCGTTGGGCGGGTCCATCTGGTACGACCGCCGGTCGCCGGACTTGGGCGCGCTCCCGGCGGCGTCGCGGAACGGCCCGTAGAAGCCCGAGGCGTATTTCGCCGCGTACGACATAATGGGGGTCCCCGTGAACGTCTCCTTGTCGAGCGCCTGCCGGATGGCCGCCACGCGCCCGTCCATCATGTCCGACGGGGCCACCATGTCCGCACCCGCGCGCGCGTGGCTGAGCGCGCTTTCCGCGAGGATGGCGAGGGTGGCGTCGTTGTCCACGTCGCCGTCCCTGGTGAGGATCCCGCAATGCCCGTGGTCGGTGTACTCGCAGAAGCAGACGTCGGTGAAGACCAGGATCCCAGGGACCGCGTCCTTGATCGCGCGGACCGCCGTCTGGATGATCCCCTTGTCGGAGGTGGCGTCCGATCCCAGCGGGTCCTTCTTCGCCGGGATGCCGAACAAAAGAATCGCGGGGATCCCCAGGGATCGGACCTCCTTCACTTCCTTGACCAGGTTCTCGACGCTCAATTGGAAGACGCCCGGCATCGAGGGGACCTCCTTGCGGATCCCCTTCCCGGCGACGGCGAAGAGCGGGCAGATCAGGTCGTCCACGGACAGCTTCGTTTCCCGGACCATCCGGCGGAAGAGCTCGTTTTTCCTCAGTCGCCGCGGGCGGTATTCGGGGAAGTTCATCGTCTCGATCCTCCGTCACGGGATTGGGAAGCGAGGCGGACGGCGATCGCCTCCACCATCCCGTCCAGCGTATATTTTTCGGGCATGATGTCCACCGTAAATTTCCTTTCCGCGACGATCCGGGCGGTCACTTCGCCGATCACCGCGATCCGGCTGCGGGAGAGCACCTCCGCCGCGAGGCCTTCCCCCAGCAGGAGGAAAAAGTTCCGGAAGGCGGAAGGGGAGGCGAATGTGCAAACGTCGGGCGGTTGTGCAACGATGTCCCGCGCCGCGCGCTCGTCCCGCTCGGGCAATTCGTTACGGTAGACGACGACCGTCTCCATGTCACCCCCCTGCCGGGCGATCTCTGAAAGGAGCACGTCGCGCCCCTCCAGGGCGCGTGGGAGCAGGAACCTCTTCCCGGCAATCCCCTGTTGCCGGAGCGCGTCCACCAGCCCTTCCGCCGTATGCAATTCGGCGGTGAGATCCGCCGGGAACCCCAGGCGGCGGAGCTCCCGGGACGTGCCGGGCCCCACGCTTGCCACCCGGACGCCTTCCGGCGGCCCGGAGATCCCCTTCTCCGCCGCGCGGGAGCAGAAAAATTTCGCCGCGTTGGGGCTGGCGAACAGGATCCAGTCGAAGGAGGACAGGCGTGCCAGGGCCTCGTCGAGGGGACCCGGATCATCGGGGAGGACCAGCCGGACGGTGGGGAAGAGCACGGGGATCCCCCCCCGCATGCGGATCAGGGCGGCGAACTCCTCCGCCTGCCCCTCGCCGCGGGTGACCAGGATCCTTTTTCCAAGCATCGACATCGCCCGCAAACCGCCCGCCGCCTATTTCCCGGCGGCGCGGTACACTTCGTCGAGGATTTCCTTCGCTCCACGCGCCAGGAGCTGCTCGGCAAGCTCCACGCCAAGCGCCTCGGGATCCGCCACGGTCCCCCGCGCGTTCCCCCGCACGATGTCCGACCCGTCGGGACGGCCCACCATCCCCTGGAGGAGGATGGAATCTCCATTCGTCCGCCCGTAGGCGGCGATCGGAACCTGACAGCCCCCCTCGAGCCGCCTGAGGAACCCGCGTTCCGCGCGGACGGCGAACGAGGTGTCCCGGTGGTTGAGGAACGAGACCGCTTCCCGCGTCTCCGCGTCGTCCCTCCGGATCTCGATCCCCAGCGCCCCCTGTCCGATGGCGGGGAGGGAAACCTCCACGGGGAGAACCTGTGTGATCCTCTGCTCCCACCCCAGCCGGCGCAGGCCAGCTGCTGCCAGGATGATCGCGTCGAACTTCCCCTCCTCCATCTTCCGGATCCGTGTGTCCAGGTTCCCCCGGTTGTCGACGACGACCAGGTCCGGACGGAGTCCCAGCAGCTGCGTCTGCCGGCGCAGCGAGCTGGTGCCCACCCTCGCTCCTTTCGGCAGGTCCTCGAACCGCTTCACCTGGTTGGAGAGGAACGCATCCCGTGGATCCTCCCGCTCGGTGATGGCGACGATTTCCAGCGCGTGGGGGAGGTCCGTCGGGACATCCTTCATGGAGTGGACGGCGAGATCAATGCGGTCGGAAAGCAGCGCCTCCTCGATCTCCTTGACGAAGAGCCCCTTGCCTCCCACGCGGGCCAGCGGGACATCGAGGATCATGTCGCCGGTGGTCGTGATCTTGACGATCTCCGCCTTCCTGCCGGTCTTGCGCTCCACCTCGAACTGGATGAACTCGGCCTGCCAAAGAGCGAGCCTGCTCCCCCGGCTTCCGAGGCGAAGGACGCTGTTCCTACTCAATCTCCCCTCCTTCCTTCTCTTTCCGTGCCTCTGTGGAAGGAGGGGATGGTTCGTCGTTCTCCGGCAGGTCGAACAGCTCCCGGACGGTGGCCACCAGCTCCGTCACGTCGCGGCCGTCGACGTCTTTCTTGAGCGCCGTGATCGGAGGGTGCAGGACCTTATTGAGGATCGAGGTGGCCAGCGACTCCACCACTTTCTTCGTCTTCGGGTCTTCGGGCCCCAGCATCGCGATCGCCTTGGCCACCTCCGCGTTCTTCACCTCCTCGAACTTCCTCCGCAGCATCACGATGGTCGGAGTGACCTGCTGGGCCTCGAGCCACCGGAGGAAATTCCGCACCTCGGCGGAGACGATTTCCTCCGCGCGCGCCGCTTCCTTCTGGCGCTCTTCGAGGTTCGTCTCGATCACGTTGTTCAGGTCGTCGATGTCGTAGACGTAGACGTTGTCGATCTGGTTGGCGTCCGGGTCGATGTCCCTGGGCACGGCCATGTCGATGAAGAACATGGGGCGGTTCTTCCGGATCCGGAGGACCTCCTCCACGTCCTCCTTCTTCAGGATGAAGTGGGGGGCGCCCGTCGACGAGAGGATGATATCCGCCATCTTGAGGTGGGACAGGAGCTCGTCGAACCGGACCGGCATGCCGTCGAACTCCCCGGCGAGCTTGACGGCCCGCTCGAAAGTCCGGTTCGTGACCAGGATCCGCTTGACCCCCGCGGAGAGGAGGTGGCGCGCCGCCAGCTCGCACATCTCCCCCGCGCCGATCAGCATGGCCGTCTTGTCCTTGAGGTTCCCGAAGATCTTCTTCGCGAGCTCCACCGCGGCGTAGGACACCGAGACGGCGGAGCTTGCGACCTTCGTCTCCGTGCGGACCCGCTTGGCCACGGAGAAGGCCTTGGTGTAGAACTTGTCGAGGATCGGCCCGATCGTGCGGAACTCGGCGGCGTATCCGTAGGCGTCCTTGACCTGCCCCAGGATCTGCGGCTCCCCCAGGACCATCGAGTCGAGGCTGCTCGACACCCGGAAGAGGTGCTTCACCGCCTCCTCCCCCTCGTAGTGGTAGAGGTAGCCGTTCAGCTCGTCCCTCGCGATGCCGTGAGTGGCGGAGAGGAACTCCTTCACGGCCGTCGCGCCCTTGTAGGACTCCCCCCCCGCCAGCACGCACACCTCGACCCGGTTGCAGGTGGAGAGGATGATCCCCTCGACGATCTCTTCGCGCTCCACCAGCCCCCGCAACGAGTGCCCGATCGTGTCGGCGGGGAAGGCGAGCCGCTCGCGAATCTCGACCGGAGCGGTCCGGTGATTCAACCCCACTATGACGATGCTGCTCATCGGAAGCCCGGGAATCCTTCCTTCACCCGGAGAGGCTGGAGTAGGAGTGGAGGCCGGGCAGAAGCAGGTTGACGCCGAGGAAGGTGAACAGGACCGCGCAGAAGCCGATGATCGCCAGGATTGCCGCCTTCCGCCCCCGCCAGCCGACCGTCAGGCGCCCGTGCAGCAGCGCCGCATAAAGGAACCACGTGATGAGGGACCACGTCTCCTTCGGGTCCCAGCTCCAGTAGGACCCCCAGGCGTACTCGGCCCAGATGGAGCCGGTGATGATCCCCAGCGTCAGCAGGGGGAATCCCACGGTCAGGCACTTGTAGTTGATCTCGTCGAGCACATCGAGGGACGGGAGGCGCTTGAAGATCGCCCCCATCCGCTTCCGCTTGACCTCCTTCTCCTGGAGGAGATACATGATCCCGGCGCCGAAGGCGACGGCGAAGACCGCATCGCCGATGAACAGCAGCATGACGTGGATCGGGAGCCAGTAGGAGTCGAGCGCGGGC
>MGQW01000075.1 GCA_001798885.1 Deltaproteobacteria bacterium RBG_16_64_85 | reverse complement strand
GGGATCAGGATCGGGACGGTCAGGATGCTTTGAGCGACTTCGCCGTCCGGGCCACGTCCTTGGGCTTGACCCAGAGGATCGCTCCGTACCGCTTCCCCCCGGCAACGACGGCGTGCATCGCCGTGATGTTGATCCTGGACTGGGAGAGTTCCCCTCCGACCTTCCATCCGGCTCCCGGCCGGTCCGGCCCCTCGACGAGGAAGACCACCTTCCCCTTCCCCACGGAGACGCCCGCCTTCCGAAGCGCCCTCTTGAACGCCGCCACGTTTTCCGGGACGAAATCGAGTTGCGCCTTGCCCCCTCCCCTCGGGAAACCGCTGAAGGCAAGGAGGTTGACCCGGGCCTCCGCGAGGGCCAAGAACGCCTTTGCGGACGCGCCTGCCCTGTTGGGAACCATCACCTTGAAATACCGGGCCTTCCGAATCCTGTCCGCCATGACCGACCCTCCTGCCGGCACCGCGTTTTTCCTCATGTGCCGGACGTCTCCGGTTGAAATCCCATCCTCTGCCATTCCCCGATGCGTTACGGAATGGCGCCCACACCCCTCGATCGGGGAGGTTCGCTGTTTCTCCCGCCGCCTATTGTACCACCGGGAAGAATCCGGAACGGAAATCCTGACCTGCTCCCCTGATTTTGACCAACCGGACGAGGGCATTTTCTCCTATCACGAAACCGATTATCCTGACACAAAACAGTCACAAGCACTAGCAGGGGATCGTATATTCTCTCCAAAATACAACTTGCGGGTCGTAGCCATAAATGTGCAGCCGAAGATGCTGTTGGAACTCCGGCGTCGCGCCGGGAAGGCCGGAATGCTCGACCGGACTTCGTACTTGCCTTCGCCGTGGTCCATCTCTGGCGCTTGGTGGTGGAACGATCAGGTGATCCGGAATGCCTTCCCCTGTAAATCCTCGACGATCCGGTTCTTCAGGATCTTCCCCATCGCGTTTCGCGGGAGCTCCGGGACGATGGCGATCTCCCTGGGACACTTGTACGAGGCCAGCCGTTCCCTGCAGTGCGCGGAGAGGACCTCCAGCGCGACGGACCCCCGACCGTCTTTGAGGACAACCACAGCGGCGACCTTCTCGCCGAACTCCTCGTCCGGCAGGCCGACCACCGCGGACTCCTTCACAGCCTCGTGGCTTTCGAGGACGTTTTCGACCTCTTTCGGGTAGACATTGAAACCGCCGGTGATGATCAGCTCTTTCGCCCTGCCGACCAGGTACAGCCTCCCGCCGTCTTTCGGATCCTGGTACCCGAGATCCCCTGACCGGAACCAGCCTTCCACGAACGACTCCCGCGTCTTATCGGGCATCCCCCGGTACCCCAGGAACACGTTGTTCCCCAGGACCCACACCTCCCCTGCGTCCCCCGGGCGGACGTCTTTGCTGTCGCTTCCGACAACGCGGATTCGAACGCCCGGCAGTGGAAAACCCACGCTTTTCGCCTTCCGATGGGCCGGGTCGATGCGGTTGGACGTGTTCATGCCCGTCTCGGTCATGCCGTAGCGCTCCAGGATCCGGAATCCCGTGGCCTTCTCGAACCGGTGAAAAAGGTCGTCGGAAAGCGGCGCGGAGCCGGAGATGAACACCCTCATTTTCTGCAGGTCCGGTTTTCTCTCCAGCTTTTCCCACTCGTTCATGAGTCTCTGATAGATCGTGGGAACCCCCATGAGCAGGGTGCACCGTTCCTTCTCCAGCGCCTCCCACGCTCTTTGCGGCTCGAACTTCTCGTGCAGGACGATGGTCGAGCCGGCATACAGGCTTCCGTGCGTCGCAACGTTCAACCCATGCACGTGGAACAGGGGAAGAACATGGAGGAGCACGTCCTTCTCCGTCCACTCCCATGCTTCCGAAAGGGCCAGCATGTTCGACACGAGGTTCCGGTGCGTGATCATCGCACCCTTGGACCTGCCGGTCGTGCCCGAGGTGTAACAGATCATGGCCACGTCGTCGCCGTCGGCCGGATAGACCCGCTGGAACGTCGCGGGCGCGCGGGCAAGCCGGTCCGGCAGGCTGCCCGCCCCTTCCATGACGGCCCCGTCCACGAGGAGGGTCCGGATCCCTCGCAGACCGCGGATCGCATCCGCAGCCCGCAGGAATCTCTCTCCATCCGTGACGAAGAGAGAGCTTCCGGAGTCCGACAGGAAATACTCGACCTCCCCGGCCCGGTAATCCACGTTGAGGGGAAGGGTGATCGCGCCGACCGAGAGAATGGCGAAGTGGAGGAAGAGGAACTCCATCCTCTTCGGAAGCTGGATGGCGACGCGGTCCCCTTTCCCGACGCCCTCCGCCCGGAGCATGGCCGAGTAGCGCTCCACCTGACGGTCGAATGCGCGGTAGGAATGGGACGTCCCTTCGAAGACGATGGCAGGTTTGTCGGGGTGTCTGGATGCCGTTTCGGAAAGCAGTTGGGCCAGGTTCATGCCTTCGATTTTTCCCTTTCCCCGAATACGCGGATACTATATCAACGCAAGCCGGGGCGGACGGTGCTCTCCGGCACGGGAAAGGAGCTCCGGGAAAGCGAGTACGTCCAGCGGTCCTACCTCGGAACGTTGTGAAACGTTCCAGGGAACCGACGGTCACAATACGGTCATAGGCCCCGGCTGGGCACCGGGTACTCTTTCCGCCAAGACTACGACACTCCGCTTTCCTTCCCGAAATGTTCTTCCAGCGTGGAGCAGATCCGTTCCGGCTTCCGGTAGAATAACGAAAAACGAAGGTCTATGGCCTGGGGAAACTGCTCATACAATCGGCGCGCCACCTCGTCGGGCCGCTTGATCGGCTCCCATCGGGCATTCGTCTTCGGACGTACGAACCGCCCGCTCAGCAGGAGCCGGAAAAACATCATGTCGCACAACATTCCCTCCAGCCATGGAGTCCAGCTTTCGTATCCGGCGATCCACGTGGATTGCGCGCCACCGAGCAGCACCTCGGCCGTCTTCCTGTTGACGAAATCGCAGGCTCCGAAGTAAAGCCCGTCGTAACTCGTGAGGGGTGCCAGTATGTTTTTTAGACGCCGGCGGCTGATGTCCTGCACCGCGCTGATGACCCCTCGCTTCCCGTGGCAGGCAAAATAGGCGATCTTCCTGCGCTGGTCCACCCCCTGGTCGTACCGGTAAAGAGCATCCTTCAATCCCTCCGCGTTCTGGAAGACGATGTAGCTGAACAACGCATCATGTCCGTTCAACTCATGATGCACCCCGTTGCGCCGCATGTAGGTCTCGTTCGTGTCCCGTTTCAATTGCTCGAAAAAGGGCTTGACGGTTTCGTCGTGGAGCTGGTCCCACTGCGCCTCGAATACCTTGATGATGTACCGGACACCGTTTCTCTCCCGCATGGCGAATCTCCAAGACCGACTGTCTGCTGATCCTGTTCCAAGGACGGAGGCCCCAAAGTGTTCCCTGTCGCCGGAGCCAATCGCGCTATCCCTTTGGTCTTTCCCTTTCGGTTAATTATTATACCCCACGAACCCTATCCATGCGAATAGCAGCCGGAACGTCGGAATCCCCGTCCAAATGCAGGCACGAACACGGCAAAATGCACATAAGTACCTGATAACAAGAAAATATTTAATCCATTAAGAATCGCCGGGGATATCCTCAACGGGTAAGGCGGTTAAGTGGAGTCTTATATCCGATGAATAAAAGTGGGCATATTGGCCCATAACCTATTGATTTAATTGAGACCGTTGGTTGGATTCGATCCTGGATCCTGCGAGTTAGGAGTAGCGCCAAACCGAACGCAAACTATTGATTATGAAGGCGTCTAAGGAAGCGGGTTCGCCGCGAGACCGAACTTCACGAGGTGGGAGGCGGGACATGAAAATCCCGACGATTGCCAATTTGACCGCATTTCTTTTCTCTTCTCTGACGCCGAGGTCGCCCGCAGCTCATACCAGGTGACCTTTGTCAGTTGGGATTGGGTCAACCCTTCACGCTACAATCCGAACGCAGTTCGTGCCTCCGAATTCATTAGCGATGAAGCAAGAACAAGAAGGATCGTTCTCCCAGTTGCCGTCGGCAATAAAACGATATTCGTATCTTCCCGGTTCAAGGGAGAGAGTTGCCTTCCAAATTCCATTCTTGTCTTTTTTCATCGGATTCGCTTGGGTATTCCACTGGTTGAAATTCCCTACCAAGAAAACTTCCTTCGCCTCCGGGGCAGAAAATTCGAATTTAATTTTTCCTTGAAGGGACTTTAAAGACATGACATTACTTTCTATCTTTTTGCTTACCAACATATCAATCCCCTCCTCATGTTTTTAAATTAGTTGGCCAGTATTATGGTCTAAAGTAATCACTTATATTACCTAAGCTAACTTACAACATAATCCAATTCCTTCCGGAAGTCCATTTTGCAAAACATTGATTATCAATTTATTGCATACACTTACAAATGTCAACTGTTATCTATTCCCTTATAGTTTTCAATGGGCACATTTAATTATCGGCAGGTTGTACTGTATCATTTCCCAAACAGCAAGAAGACGGATGAGAAGATACAAGCGTTGGAAGATCAAGGATTAACTGTGAAGGGGGCGTTCCAGGACGAGATCAAACGAACATCTGCGTTTGCGATAATCTCAATATACCGAAAATCTTCTCCGCTTCTTGGGCCGTCATGCGTGTCCGCAAGCGCCTCAGGTAGACGGGAAGATATCGCTTGCTGATGATTTCCACGCCCCTTACCGGTTTTCGCACTTGTACATCGGCATTGGCAAACAGGAGCACCGGTTGCGGGTTGGGTGCCGATATCCCGTGGCTGATGAGAAGAAGACGGATAAAATATGCCTGCGCCCATGCCTGCTTGATAACGTTCTTTTCGAAGGGTTGCCCGTCGCGCTTCAACTCCTCCCCTTCACAGCTGACGACTCCTTTGTGGCTCTTCGTCTCGACGGTGAGGATCCCTTTCGTGGAGACGACGATATGGTCGATGTTCCCTCTCTTAGATTTCAAGTCATGCACGACGAAAAACCCCGCCGGGAGTTCGCCCAACAGGTTGCCAACTGCTTCTTCGGCCTCAGCTCCGCGCCTAGCATCGACGGCTCTCTTGGAGTACCTATCCGCCTTGTCGCCCATTGCTTTTACCCAATAGAGAACCCCGACACCGACAACGACGGTGACAGGTAAACCTAATGTTGCAATCGCCTTGCCGTTCTTGCTGTATAGGTAGGTGCCAGCGAACATAACGATTAAGAAGAAGAGTGCGGCCAGCCACCGGGTGGCTTCCATCTTTCGGACCCCTTCCCCCGGCTTGTTGTAAACCGTAGCCCTCTTCGATTCAGATCCCGCCATCCCCTTCCCTTTCGCGAATCACGGATCCCCCTTTCCACGCGGCCAGACCCTCTTCCTAAAATATCTTTTCGGAAGAAGCGGTTCCGATGTTTACCCGAAACGGTTACCTTCGGGCGGGCCACCTGTCCATAAAACCCTTTGAATTCCAGTTCGAGGATCCCTCAAATATCAGGTGTTGGAGTAGGCAGGGATGGTTGTCCAGAGCCCTCAAGAGCCGACAGAGGTTGGCTTGCTGTCCGAAGAAGACAAGGACAAAACGAAACATGGGGAATCCGCTTGAAGAGAACCCCGTCTTAGAGTGAAATGGCACTGGATATCGCCCTTCATCGGCAGGAGCGGTGATGATTGGGATCATCAGGGACGCAAACCTATTTAAAAGGAGGGGTACGATGAAACGACCGTGGGTTGTCTTAATGGCGATTGTTCTGATCGCCGGTCTGGCTGCCGGTTGCGCGACGGCCAACGCGATCCAGAACGCCCGGGAGTCGCTGGACAAGGCGAAGGCCGCCGGTGCGGAAGCCAAAACTCCGTTCGAGTACTACGCGGCGAAAGGCTACCTCAACAAGGCGAGTCTCGAGGCGGAAGAAGGGGACTGCAAGGCGGCCAACACTTTCACGAAGGAATCGAAGGCCTATTCCGCCAAGGCGCTCGAAAAGGCGGGGGGAGGCACGAAATGAGGAATCGACATCTTTTCCTTTTCGTTATGGTTCTTCTTGCGGCATTTCTTGCTGTGGGTTGTGGTGCCCGCCAACTGACGAAGGGCGAGATCGACCAGTTTGACGGCATCTCGGCAAAGATCGCAAAGGCGGAACGGATGGGCGCGAAGGAATGTGCTCCCAAGGAACTAGCGAACGCCAAGGTGGAACTCGATTATGCCCGTCACGAGGCTTCCGAGCCCTGGGAGACGGCACAACCTTTCATCAAGACAGCGGACAAGGCCGCC
>MGQW01000074.1:5226-5524 GCA_001798885.1 Deltaproteobacteria bacterium RBG_16_64_85 | reverse complement strand
CCAGGCGTTTCACGCAGGCAGCACCGCGATGGGAGGACCCGTTGTCCATGATCCGGAACACGCGCCTTGCCTTGTTGTAGGGCGGCTGGGTCATCACTTGAGCCACCAGCCGATCAAAAGGAACGATCCCGGCGGCGACGTCTTCCTATTCTGCCGCCCTCCGATACCACTTCTCCATATCGGCGCGGTTCTTCGGAACACCTCGGCCTTGGCCATCCATAAGACCGAGGTTCGACGGGGCGGCAGCGTTTCCCGGTTCTGCCGCCCTCCGATACCACTTCTCCATCTCGGCGCGGTT
>MGQW01000074.1:0-5200 GCA_001798885.1 Deltaproteobacteria bacterium RBG_16_64_85 | reverse complement strand
CTCGGCCTTGGTCATCCATAAGACCGAGGTTCGACGGGGCGGCAGCGTTTCCCGGTTCTGCCGCCCTCCGATACCACTTCTCCATCTCGGCGCGGTCCTCCATAAGACTGAGGTTGTATTGGGCGGCTATATTCCCTTGTTTTGCCGCTTTTCGGTACCACTTCGCCGCCTCGGCGTAGTCCTGAGGAACACCTTTGCCTTCGTCATACATGAAGCCGAGGATAAACTGGGCGACGGCGTCTCCCTTCTCAGCCTGTGGCTTGATAAGTTGATATGCTGTCTTGTAGTCGCCACGCCAGTATGCTTTTGTAGCGTCCTCGATAGGCCCCGCGAGTATCGGACGAGCCGTCAGGAAGGAGAGTAAGGAGGCAATCAGTATCAAGGCGGCGGCAGGTCTTCTCATATGCCACCTCATTAGGAAGGATGGAACCTACCACGGAGTGTATAATGTTGGGGGACTGCCCGACAATAGGCAAATCCCCCTCTATAACAGCCGGGGACACCGCTGACCTGCCCCCCACGATCGGTCCACGCCTCTCTGATTGTAATAATCAAATCATAATAGCCACCTTTCGATGAACGATTTGAAAAGGGGCCTCGCGAGCAATGCCGACGACTCGATGGACCTCTACGTCCGCCCGACTGTGCCAAAGGACTTCGAGACGAACACATCCCGGAACGATCCAAGGGGGGCAGGTCATGCCTTGGTTACGTTCTCGTGTTGTTTTCCGGCATCCACCTTCAGGTAGTGCCTGGCCGTGATAGTGATGTCCGTATGACCTGCAATCCGTTGGGGTGTCGCCATAGGTATCCCATTATCCCTGGTCATCCATTTCTCCGCGTACTCCTTGACCGGGATGGGCATTGCATCCTCGGGACAATGAGGAACACGGGACCGGCGTTGCGTCGTATAATGAATAACAACGGGAAGCCGATTCGAGTACCGGATGGGAGGCCTCGGGAGAGATGTATGCCCAGGGAATTGCCGAATATGTATCCATTCTTGCCGCGATAGGCGGAGGTATCCTTTCAGGTGTTATAAGTCTTACAAATCTTGAACCTACAGCGAATTTTATTTTAATCGGCGGTTTCATCGGCTTCTTGTTCTGGTTAGTCGTCTTCAAATTATAATTGGAATCCTTTCGAGAACCGGATCGTTTCCCCTGCCGGCCTCCTTCTTCCGGCCCTCCAATCCCTCACGGACTCGAATCGGGGGAGGGGGATGGAGCCTTCCGGTCCAGGCCGCGGGGCGCACCCGTGAAACGATCCCTAGCGGTCTTCCTGGTAGCTGCTGCTGCAGGGGGCCTCTTCCTCCCGATTCCCGGGGAGTCCGGCGCCCGGAGCCTGCTCGACCTGGCCGCCGTAATCCCGCGCCAGATGAGGGAATTCGCCGCGCAGGGGCCGGACGAGACCTATGACCGCAAGTCCATCTTCGACTACATCGACGGCGCGGGGGAGATCTACCTCGCCTATAACATGCAGGGATGCCTGTCGCGTCGGTACTCCGCCGCGGGCGAGCCGGCCATCGTCCTGGATCTCTTTGACATGGGATCTTCGGCGGATGCGTTCGGGGTGTTCACCCACGACCGGGACGGGGAACCGGCGGACATCGGGGAGGACGGCCTGCGCGGGGATGGGTGGGTCCGCTTCTGGAAAGGCCGCTTCTTCGCGTCGATCTACGCCGAGCGGGAGACGGCCGCGGTCCGGGAGGTGGCCTCCTGGCTCGCCCGGGCCGTGGAAGCAGGAATCGGGGAGAAGGGCGAGAGGCCGCGGATCCTGGAGAGGCTGCCCGGGGAGGGTCTTCAACCCCGAAGCATCCGGTATCTTCACGACCACGTCCTTCTCGACACCCACGCCCGCGTTTTCGAGGAGAACACGCTGGGCCTCGGGCCGGACACGGACGTTCTCCTCGCCTCGTACCTCCGGGACGGGGGGCGCGCGCGGCTCCTGCTCGTTTTCTACCCGGAAACGACACGGGCGGCATCGGCCCGCGAACGCTATCTCTCCCTCCGCCCGCCCGGGGCGGCCGGGAGGGAGACGGTCGTCATGGAAAGCGGGAAGTGGACGGCTTTCGCGCAGGCTGGACGGCTGCTGGCGGTCGTCCTCGGAGCCGAAAACCGCTCCCTGGCCGAGGCGCTGTTGAGGGAAGCGGGGGTGCTACCTTGATCTTCCCGGAGCGTTTCGCCGCGCAGGGTCCGGCGGATGGGGATGGAGAGGGACGGAGAAGGAGGCTTGCATCGTGAAGGACCGGAAGTCCTGGATCAGCCGTCGCGACTTTCTCCGGAAAGGGGCGCGCATTGCCGCAGGGGGCCTTGCCGGCCTCTCCCTGGCGGGGATATCCCGCGGGGAGGCCGCTGAAAAGAGCCGGGTCGTGCTGGTCCGCGATCCGAAGGTGCAAGACGGCCAGGGCCGGATTCGCCCCGCCCCGTTGCGGGAGATGCTGGACAGGGCGGTCGCCGCGCTCCTGGACGCGCCCGATCCCTCGATCGCCTGGAAACGGCTCGTTTCCCCCGCGGATGTCGTCGGGGTCAAGACCAATGTCTGGAGCTACCTTCCCACCCCGGAGCCGCTCAACGCCATCCTCCGGGAACGCCTGGCCGGCGCGGGCGTCCGGGAGGAAAACGTCTCCGTGGACGACCGGGGAGTGCTCGACAATCCCGTCTTCCGCCGTTCCACGGCCCTGATCAACGTTAGGCCCATGAGGACCCATCATTGGGCGGGCCTCGGCTCGCTTCTCAAGAACTACATCATGTTCGTCCCCGACCCGAGCAACTACCACGAGAACGCCTGCGAGCGGCTGGGATCCATCTGGCACCTGCCCCCCGTGAAAGGGAAGACGCGGCTCAACATTTTGGTGATGATCACCCCCCTGTTCCACGGCACCGGACCCCACCATTTCACCCCCCGGTACACGTGGCCGTACTGTGGGCTGATTGTCAGCCGGGACCCGGTGGCCGCCGACGCCACGGGGGCCCGGATCATCCAGGCGAAGCGGAACGCCTATTTCGGGGAAGACCGGCCCATCAGCCCGAATCCCCGGCACATCGTCCTGGCCGACACCCTCTACCGGCTGGGCCGGAGTCGGCCGGAAGAGATCGAGATCGTCCGCCTGGGATGGACCGAGGATTCCCTCCTCCAGGGAATCGGATGACGCGCGATGCGCTTCTTTTTGGGACTCCGTCTCCCCAGACACCCCCCTTGTTCACTTGGAGAGGTTTCATAACATGTGGCATGAACGGATCGGGTCCTTCCTGCCCAACCGCTGGAAATTCCAGTGGCGCTATTGGCGCCGGCAGACTCCTTGGGACACTCAAGTCACCCCGCCCGAGGTGATGGAGTTCATCGCCCGGACCCCGCCCGGAAAAGCGCTGGATCTGGGATGCGGCACGGGTACCAATGCCATCACCCTGGCCCGGCACGGATGGAGGGTCACGGGCGTCGATTTCATACCCAAAACCATTCTCGCCGCTCGCGCCAAGGCGGCCCGGAGCGGATTTGCGATCGAATTTCTCGTTGCAAGCGTCACCGACCTTTCCGCCCTGTCCGGTCCTTTCGACTATGTTCTGGACATCGGCTGCCTGCATGCCCTGAAAACGGAAGATCGGAAGCGATATGCCGTGAACCTGTCCCGATTGATGCGGCCGCAGGCCTGGTACATGCTCTACGCCCGGCTGCCGAGGTCATGGGAAGGCGGGGTTGCCGGCATCTCCACCGAGGAGGTCGAATCCTTGCTGCGAGCGGATCTCTCCAAAGTCCGGACGGCGATCGGAGAAGAGAACGGCAACCCCTCCATGTGGTACTGGTTTCAGCGGTGTTGAGGGGGACGAATTTCCGCGTGTTCCGATCATGGCCGGTATCCCTGAGGAAGGGAGGAGGCGGGCGGAGAGCCAAACGACGTGATGACCTTCTTGGTTGCCGGAATTGTCCTGGGATTGTCGGCGGGTTTCACGCCCGGCCCCCTCTTTGCGCTGGTGCTTTCCCACACGATCCGTCACGGAGTCCGGGAGGGGATCCGGGTCGCGGCGGCCCCGCTGCTGACGGATCTGCCAATCATCCTGGTATCGACGCTCGTCCTATCGAGGATAGCCGGGTACGGAAGCCTTTTGGGGGCGGTGTCCCTGGCCGGCGCGGCGTTCCTGGTGTACATGTCCTATGAGACGTTCCGGGCGAGGAGGCAGGAACCCTCCGTGTCGGATGCCGGACCGCAATCTCTAAGGAGGGGAGCGATGGTAAACGCCCTCAGCCCGCACCCGTACCTGTTCTGGCTGACCGTCGGGTCCCCCATGATCCTCAAGGGATGGAAGACGAGCCCGGCCGCCGCCGTGCTGTTCGTCGTCGGTTTCACGGGGTGCCTGGTGGGCTCCAAGGTGGTGTTGGCGATTCTCACCGGCCGCTCGGTGCATCGGCTGAGCGGAAGAAGCTACGAATACCTCATGCGGGCTCTCGGGTTTCTGCTTCTCCTGTTCGCGGTCCTTCTTCTCATGGACGGCCTGCGCTTGCTCGGGTTTCTCCGGTAACCGGCGGTGACCACTCCTTCGTGATCGGACCAACCCGTTCTTGATCTTGTTGTAAGAATGTTCTGAACGCCTCTATCGGATTTTTATAGGGAGAGCCGGAACGGACTGCAAACTCCGTGCAAACAACCGCTATTATTGGGGTGAAAAGGGGGTCTTGCCGAAACGGTGTTGACGTGGGATGTCCCAGCGAAGGACGCAGTGGAAAAGGTCGCGGACCCGTATAAAGAAGATGATCCGACTTGGGATCGAGAGGGCGAGAGCCAAAGCCTCGGCCTCCATGGACGAGGTCCTTGGTGTGGAACACGCCGTATGCCGAACGGCACGTACGGTGGTGTGAGAGGTGGGGGGATGTAAGACCCCCCGACTACTCGATGCCCCTTCCTCAGTGGCCCTTCAGAAAAGCCTTGGCTGCGGCGAGTTCCTGCCGCTCGGTATCGCGATCGGTGGTCAAGGTCTGCAACTTGGCGTAGTAATCGCGGGCCGCGGGGAGATTGCCGGAGGCTTCCGCCGCGCGGGCGGCACCGGAAATTCCACGGAAGCGGTTGGGGTCGCGCTTCAAGGATCGCTCGAACTCGGCGAACGCCTGCTGCGGCTGGTTGAGGGCCATGAGCATCTCGCCCAGCAACTCCCGCGACGGCACGACGTTCCCCGGGGTAACCGGATGCTTGTCGCTGGCTTCTTCC
>MGQW01000073.1 GCA_001798885.1 Deltaproteobacteria bacterium RBG_16_64_85 | reverse complement strand
CCGCGCGGGCGCGTGGATTGAAATGTGTTGATGGTGAGATCTGATACATATATAATGTACTGTATACAATTGTAATAATCGAGGTGGCCGATGAAGACTTCCGTAAAGAGCGTGCGCATCAACGACGCAACGGCCCGGGATATTGAGCAACTGCGGCGCGGGCGGCGGGCGACCTTCTCTTCCCTGGCTTCGGAGCTTATCGCCGAAGCGGCGAAGATGCGGCGGTGCCCCGGGGTCGTATTCGCCGACGGCCCTTCGGGCCGCAGGGCGAGAATCGAAGGAACGGGGATCGAAGTCTGGGAGGTGATCGCCTCCTACCTCGCGCTGGGAAAGGACGAGAAGCGGCTTAAAAAGGCGTATGCCTGGCTCTCCGACAGGCAGTTGCTGGCCGCTTTGGGATACTACCGTGCCTACCCCAAGGAGATGGAAGATCTCGTCGACGCGAACAGGGACATGGACGAAAATATCGTCCGGGAAAGACTCCCCTTCGTCCGCAGGTCCCCCCGGTGAAGATTTGCCTCGACGAGGACATCGCCCCCGAAGTCGCCGTCATCCTCAGGTCCTTGGGAGTGGATGCGACCAGCGTGCACGAGTCGGGAAGGCAAGGGTTGTCCGACCGGGAGCAGTTGGAACTTGCGGCGGTAGAGGACCGTTGCCTGGTCACCCGCAACCGGAACGACTTCATCCTACTAACGCGGGAGTTCTTCGAGAAGGGCCTGCCCCACGCCGGGGTCCTGATCCTGCCTTGGACGGTCCCCCCGGATAACTTTCGGCTCGTTGCGAAGAGAATCGCTCTCTATGCGAAGCGTGCCGGCGGTTCTGCAACCGAATACCTGTTCGACTTCGCCTAACGAAAACGGCCGCCGATACGGACGCAGGCGAAGCGCCTTCCGGTCCGGTACATGCTATAGTTTTTGTTCGCAGCGGCGAACAAAGGAGGCGACATTGCTGAAGAAAGAGGAGTGCGTCCTGTACAGCGGCGGCGCGAACGGCGCGGAGCACGAGTTCGGCGTCCAGGCGGAAGCGTACGGGATCGAGGAAGTCAACTTCACGTTCGAGGGGCACGGGATCGCGCGTGTCCGGGGAGTGAGGGTGCTCTCCCGCGAGGAGCTTTCGAAGGGCGACGTGAGCCTGGCCTACGTCTCGAAGCTGATGAATCGCACGTACTCCGATGCCCTGTTCATCCGCAAGGTGCTGCAGACGTTGTGGTACATGGTCAACGCGGGGCAGGAGATCTACGTCATCGGCAAGATCCTTGAAGACGGGACCGTGCGCGGCGGCACCGGCTGGGGCGCCGAGTTCGCCAAGCTCTGCAACAAGCCGATCTTCGTCTTCGATCAGGAACGGGGCCGCTGGTTCGCGTGGAAGGAAGACGGTTGGGCGGAGATCGCGGACCCCGCCGCCCTGCGGATCGGCAATCGCCGGTTTACCGGGACCGGGACGCGGTTCCTGGAGGAAAACGGCCGCCGGGCGATCCGGGAGCTGTTCGAGCGCTCCTTCCGGTAAGACCCTCACGCGCATGCGACCCTCCGACATCCGCAACGTGGCGATCATCGCCCACGTGGACCACGGCAAGACCACGCTGGTCGACGCGATGCTCAAACAGAGCGGCGTCTTCCGCGAACATCAGGCCGTTCCCGATCGCGTGATGGACTCGACCGACCTGGAGCGGGAGAAGGGGATCACGATCCTGGCGAAGAACACCGCCGTGGTCTACCGGGGGGTGAAGATCAACATCGTGGACACCCCGGGCCACGCCGATTTCGGCGGGGAGGTGGAGCGCACCCTGAAGATGGTCGACGGGGTGCTCCTGCTGGTGGACGCTTCCGAGGGGCCGCTCCCCCAGACCCGCTTCGTCCTTTCGAAGGCGCTGGAACAGGCACTCCCGGTGATCCTGGTCGTCAACAAGATCGACCGTCCGGACGCCCGGATCGACGAGGTGATCAGCGAGGTCTACGACCTGTTCATCGACCTGGACGCGGCGGAGGAGCAGCTGGAATTCCCGATCCTCCTGACGAACGCCCGCGCGGGGACGGCACGGGAGAAAGACGGCGGGGAGGGGAGAGACCTCCGCCCTCTGTTCGACCGGATCCTCACCCACGTACCGCCTCCGTCCGGGGATCCTTCCGCCCCCCTGCAGTTCCTGGTGACGAGCCTGGACTACAGCGACTACATCGGTCGGCTGGCCGTGGGGAGGGTTTTCTCCGGGACCCTCCGCGCCGGGGAGGCCGTGTCCATTTGCGGAAAGGACGGGGCGATGGAGCGCGTCAAGGTCGCGCTCCTCTACGGCTACGAAGGGCTTTCCCGGGAGGAGATCCCGGAAGCCGGAGCGGGAGAGATCGTGGCCGTCGCAGGAGCTCCGCTGATCACCATCGGGGACACGGTTTCCGACGCGATGGCGCCGCGCCCCCTGCCGCGGATCGCGGTCGACGAGCCGACGGTGTCGATGGTCTTCTCGATCAATACCTCTCCGGTCGCCGGGAGAGAGGGGAAATACGTCACCTCACGGCAGCTTCGGGAGCGACTTGCGAAGGAACTACTCGCCAACGTGGCGCTCCGGATCGACTTCTCCGGGACCGACGCATTCACCGTGATGGGTCGCGGGGAGCTGCAGCTGGCGATCCTCATCGAGATGATGCGCCGCGAAGGATTCGAGTTGTCGGTTTCCCGCCCCGAGGTGGTCACGAAAACCGGGAACGGAGTGCTCAAGGAGCCGGTGGAGATGCTGTTCGTCGATATCCCCGAGGCCTACCTGGGAACGGTGACTCAACGCCTGGGGGCCCGCAAGGCGAAGATGACGAAGATGGTCAATCCCGGGCATGGGCGGGTGCGCCTCGAATACCGGATTCCGTCGCGGGGGCTCATCGGGTTCCGCTCGGAGTTCCTCACGGAGACGCGCGGGACGGGGCTGCTCAACCATCTTTTCGACGGGTACGAGCCGTGGCAGGGCCCGATCCCGGAGAGGATCAACGGGGCGCTGGTGGCCGACCGGTCAGGCCGGGCGACCGCCTACGCGATCTTCCATCTCCAGTCCCGCGGCGCCTTCTTCATCGGGGAAGGGACGCAGGTCTACGAAGGGATGATCGTCGGGGAGAACTCCCGTCCCGTGGACATCGACATCAATGTAACGAAGGAGAAGAAGCTCACCAACATCCGCGCGGCCGGCGCCGACGAGGCGCTTCGCCTGGTCCCGCCGAGGATCCTGTCGCTGGAGGGCGCGCTCGAGTTCATCAACGAGGACGAGCTGGCCGAGGTGACGCCGTCCTCGCTGCGTCTCCGGAAGAAGGTCCTGGAGGCCAATCGCCGTCCCAGGAAAAAAGAGCCGGCTATTTAAGGTCAAAAGGGGTTGGTAAAGTCGAGCCTAAGAAGGGCATCTTCCCGTCGCCATCGTCTCCATCCAGACCGCCGGGGAGTTCCTCGGCTGGCATCCCCACCTGCACGTCCTTGCTCCCGCGGGGGTCTTCCGGACGGACGGGAGTTTCGTCCACTCCCCCGTCTTCGATACCGTCATCCTGCGGGACCTCTTCCAGGCCAGCGTCCTGTTGATTCCCATCCCATTTGAGTATACTGACGGCGAAAGGCCGTCGGAAGCAGCAGCGTTAGGTGTGGCGGGGTCGGTGATGTCGGGCAGGTCGATCCGGCCCCCGAAACACAACGGCCGGGAGGAGTGAAGGACCCTACCGACTGGGCAGCGAAAAAACAAACTTCCTTCAATGAGGGGGTAGGGATGGATGAAAGAAATGTTTACAGTGCAAGTGAGACGATGCTGTCTGCGATGAAGAAAGGACCTGCGAGGAAGGCGCTGATCATTGTAGCAATCCTGGCCTTTTTCATGTTCTTGAAGCCATGGGTTCAGATTGGGGCAGGTGAAAGAGGGGTTGTCCTTAATTTTGGTGCTGTTCAGGAGAATGTGTTTGGAGAAGGGCTGCATTTCAGGATACCTGTAATGCAGAGGGTTGCCATAATGGATGTCAAGGTTCAAAAGGCAGTAACTGATGCCACATCAGCCTCAGCTGATCTTCAGGATGTGACTTCATCGGTTGCGCTTAACTATCATGTCATACCTGATAAGGCAAATGTTGTCTATCAAACCATTGGGATACACTTCAAGGAGCGTATTATAGACCCTGCAATACAAGAGGTAATGAAAGCTGTGTCAGCCAGGTATTCAGCAGAAGAGCTTATAACAAAGAGAGCAGCAGTAAGCGAGGCAATGAGAGCAAACCTTGCTGAAAGACTTATGCCTAATAATATAGCAGTTGATGCGGTTTCTATTGTCGCTTTCAGCTTCTCTAAAATATTTACGGAGGCTATTGAGTCAAAGCAGACAGCAGAACAGCTTGCACTAAAGGCAAGGAGAGACCTGGATAGAATAAAGATAGAGGCAGAGCAGAAGATTACAGCAGCAAGGGCAGAGGCGGAATCCTTGAGGCTGCAGAGAGCGAATATTTCACCGGACCTTATAGAGCTTAGAAAGATCGAGGCCAATCTCAAGGCCATAGATAAATGGAATGGGATACTCCCCCAGGTTACAGGGGGCGGGGCGGTACCGTTTATTGGCGTAGGTGAGCTGCAGAAGAGATAAACAAATGATCGCAAACGGGATCCGGCCCGCCCGTCGGGTCCCGACCGAAGAAAAAAGAATAGATTTTTTTTCGAGTGGAAAACGGGGACGGACCGTGGGCATAATAATCAGGACTGTTTATTGAATTCGAGGGGGGTGGAAGAGCGATGGCGAATTCCGCGTCTTCGAAATGGAAAAAGAACTCTTCCGGCGCCCTGACCCGGGCGCTCCGGTTCGAAAAACAGGGGAAACGGTTTTTCGCCGCAGCCGCCGCCAAGAGTTCGGATGCTTTCGCGAGGCAGGTGTTCGAGCTTCTCGCCGTCCTTGAGGAAAAGCACGCACAGGACATCCTTGTGATCTCCCGGAAGCTCGAGGAGGAGGGGAAGTTCCCGGCGGTCTCCACCGCCTCCAGCGAGGCGAGGATGCAGATGTTCGAGCGGGAAACGCGGCGGATCCGGAAGGAGAAAACGATTTCCGGGGACGCGGCGGCCGCCATGCGGAAAGCCCTCGGCTTCGAGGCGGAGGGGCGCGAGATGTACAAGCGGATGGCCGAGGGGGCGACGAACCCCCAGGAACGGAAGTTCTTCAAGCTCCTCTCGAGCGAGGAGTCGAAGCATTTCGATGTGATCTACGAGTATCTCGATTTCCTGGAGGCCACCGGCCTCCGGATGGGGGAGTAAGGAACTGCCGGGGGGGTTGGGGGGCCATCCCTTTTCGTCGGGTTTCCTCTTCTAGACAGTTGTCGGGGGTCCTATGAAAAATCAACGGCCGTATTATCTTTTCCTCCTGGCGGGGACGGCGGCTCTTCTCCTCTATTCCGCACAAGCCCTGGCTGTGCACCAGACGGAGGAGCGCAAGACCCGGAATGAGGAGCCGGCAGCATTGCAGTTTCCTGTTCCCCCGCCGCCGTTTACGCCGGGGATCTTCCCCTGCTCCGAGTGCCACAAGGAGATCAAGCCGAACCCGACCCGCAGGGTCCTCAAGGACGAGCACACCGGCATCGTCCTGAACCACGCCCAGGGACAGCGCTGGTGCCTGGACTGCCACGACACCGCCAACCGGGACAAGCTCCGGCTGGTCTCCGGCGAGAAGATCGACTTCTCGGAGTCGTACCGGCTGTGCGGGCAGTGCCACGGGGACAAGTTCCGCGACTGGAAGGTGGGCGTCCACGGGAAGCGGACCGGGCTGTGGAACGGGAAGAAGGAGTACCTCCTGTGCGCCCACTGCCACAATCCGCACGACCCGAGGTACAAGCCGATCCAGCCGATGCCCCCGCCGGTCCGCCCGGAAGGCATCCGCTGAGCGTGAACCTGGTTTGTCAAGGAGAGAAGGTCATGTCGGATAAGGAAACGCGCGACCGGAACGCCTTCCGGCTCTCGCGCCGCAAGGCGTTGAAGGGACTGGCCGCGGGCTTGGGCGCCCTCGCTCTTCCCGGGAAGGACGCGTCCGCCTCCGTCTGGGAGGCGTTTTTCCAGAAGAATTTCCGGGAGCTCGACAAGACGGAACTGCAGAAGGTCCTCGCCCGCCTGGAGAAAGAGTACAGCGCCCGGTTCGGAAAGGCGGTCAAGGTAAAGGCGACCCCTCCCATCGAGGGGGTCCTGTTCGGGTACGCCCTCGACCTCTCGCGCTGCATCGGGTGCCGCCGCTGCGTCTACGGCTGCGTCGGGGAGAACAACCCGTCCAGGGAGCCGCAGATCCACTGGATCCGGGTCCTCCGGATGAAAAAGGAGAAGGGGGTCTTCCTGGAGGAGGCGGAGCATTACTACAACCCCTCCAAGGTCCCCGAGCCGGGGCACTTCTATATGCCCGTGCAATGCCACCAGTGCAAGAACCCGCCGTGCACGAAGGTATGTCCGGTCCAGGCGACGTGGACGGAGAACGACGGGATCGTCGTGGTGGACTACAACTGGTGCATCGGCTGCCGCTACTGCATGGCGGCGTGCCCCTACGGCGCGCGGCACTTCAACTGGAAGAAGCCCGGGCTGCCGGCGGCCGAGCTCAACCCGGACACGCACTACCTGGGGAACCGTCCCCGCCCCGTCGGGGTGGTGGAGAAGTGCACCTTCTGCATCCAGCGCGTCCGGGAGAGCGCGGGGCGATACCCGGCGTGCGTCGAAGTGTGCCCGGTGGGGGCCCGCAAGTTCGGGAACCTGCTCGACCCGGAGAGCGAGGTTCGCTACATCATCGAAAACAAGCGGGTGTTCATCCTCAAGGAGGACCTGAACACCCAGCCGAAGTTCTACTACTTCTACGCGACGTAAAACCTGCGGGGGCGGACGATGAAAAAGATCTGGGAATTCTTCAAGGGAACGCTCGTCCTCGTGGTCAAGGGGAGCGTGGCGTATTACGCCTGGGTCTTTTCCCTGCTGGCGATGATGGCGATCGGCACGGTCGCCTACGCGTACCAGCTCCAGAACGGGCTGATCGTCACCGCGATGCGGGACCAGGTGTCCTGGGGATTCTACATTTCCAACTTCACCTTCCTGGTCGGCGTGGCGGCCGCCGCCGTCCTGCTCGTCATCCCCGCCTACGTCTACCACTGGAAGCCGATCAAGGAAATCGCGGTCCTGGGCGAGATGCTGGCGGTCTCCGCCATGGTGATGTGCCTCCTGTTCGTCACGGTCGACATCGGGCGGCCCGACCGGTTCTGGCACCTGATCCCGAAGATCGGGATCCTCAACTTCCCCCAGTCGCTCCTGGCCTGGGACGTGGTGGTGCTGAACCTCTACCTCGTCCTGAACCTCGTGATCGCCGTCTACATCCTCTACAACCTCTACCACCGGCGGGAGCCGAACCCGTCGTTTACCGTCCCGCTGATCCTGTTCTCCATCCCGGCGGCCGTCTCCATCCACACGGTGACGGCGTTCCTTTACAACGGGCTGGGCGCCCGTCCCTTCTGGAACGCCTCGATCCTCGCGCCCCGCTTCCTGGCGTCGGCGTTCTGCTCCGGGCCGGCCTTCATGATCATGCTCTTCCAGGTGATCCGGAAATACACCAAGACCGAAATCAAGGACGAGGCGATCTTCAAGGTCGCCGAGCTGATCGCCTACTCGATGTTCCTCAACCTGTTCCTGCTGGGCGCGGAAGTGTTCAAGGAATACTATTCGGACACGATCCATCTGGCCCCGATGCAGTACCTCTTCCAGGGGCTCCACGGGCACACCACCCTGGTCCCGTACATCTGGACGGCGATGTTCTTCAACGTCACCGCGTTCCTGCTCTTCCTCATCCCGCAGACCCGGGAAAACTACGTGACGCTGAACATCGGGTGCGTCCTTATCTTCATCGGGGTCTACATCGAAAAGGGGATGGGGCTCGTGATCCCGGGGCTGGCGCCCGACGTGCTGGGGGAAATCTACGACTATGCCCCCACCGGGATCGAGTTCCTGTTGACGATGGGGATCTGGGCGACCGGGCTCTTCGTCTACACCATGCTCCTGCGGGTGGCGATTCCGATCCTGAACGGCGACTTCCACGTCGGGGAGGACGGCGTGACGCCGGTCATCGCGGACCAGAGGTTCATCGTCCAACGGCATGGACGGGTTTCCGGCGGGCCGGGGGTCGAGGCGGAGGCTTAGGCCGGCTTCACGCTCCGGCTGCCGGCTCCCGGCAGGATCCATTCTCGTTGACAGACCCCGGGCTACCGGGTAAGATTCGATGCATTTTCGGCCAGCGCCGGCCCATGCCGGCCGCTGGCCAGGCCCACGAAAACCGCGGGGGGGCGGCTGGGCAAATCCCGTCACGTCCGCCTTTTTCTTTCACGGTCACAAGGAGGAAGAACGCGCAATGAAAAAATTCCTTTCGAAAATGCCGGACGCCCTGGTGAGGCTGCTGGTTGTTTTCCTGGGATTGATCTTCGTGGGGGCGTTCGTCGTGATCGTGTTGATTCCCAAGCCCATGAAGGACGTGAAGATCCAGTGGGCGGACGCGGTCAAGAGGGAGCAGGCCATGCCCGTCCAGTACGCCGGCTTCCACGCCTGCGCGGAGTGCCACGACAAGATCTACGAGAAGAAGAAGACGGGATACCACAAGGATCTCTCCTGCGAAACGTGCCACGGCCCCGCCAAGGCGCACACGCAGGACCCCGACAAGTTCAAACCGGCCATCCCGAAGGAGCGGTCGTTCTGCCCGTTGTGCCACGCCTACAACCCGTCGCGTCCCAGGGGCTTCCCGCAGATCAACCCGGTGGCCCACAACCCGCTCAAGGCCTGCGCCGCCTGCCACAACCCGCACGACCCGAAGCCGCCGACCACCCCGAAGGAGTGCTCGGCGTGCCACGGGGAGATCGCCCGGACGAAGGCGGTGTCCCACCACGTCCAGCTGGAGTGCACGGTGTGCCACCAGGCGCTGCAGCAGCACAAGATTTCGCCCCGGAGCGTCAAGCCCACGAAGCCGCAGAACCGGGAGTTCTGCGGGAAGTGCCATGCCAAGGACGCGAAGGACAAGTTGGCCAGGAACGCGCCGAAGGTCGACCTGTCCACACACGGGGAGAAGTACGTGTGCTGGCAATGTCATTATCCGCATTCGCCGGAGGTGGAAGAGTGAACAGCAGACGAAAGTTCCTGAGGGATGTCCTCGCATTCCTCGTTTCCGGGAGTGCGATCGGGGGAGTCTTCCAGATCCTGCCCGCGAAGGTGCTCGCGAAGGAGGCCCCGCGGAAAGGGAAGTGGTACGGCTTCGGCGTCTCCGTGGACAAGTGCATCGGCTGCACCCGGTGCGTCGAGGCCTGCAAGACGGAAACCGACGTCCCCAGGGAACCCTTCTTCACCCGGACCTGGGTGGAGCGATACATCATCAAGCGAAACGGCGATGCGATCGTGAATACGGTCGAGACGAAACCGGAAGGAGTGCCCGATTCCGCGGCGGACCGGTCGATCCTGCGAAGCTTCTTCGTCCCGAAGCTGTGCAACCAGTGCGCGGATCCGCCCTGCGTCCAGGTCTGCCCGGTCGGGGCGACGTTCCAGACCGATGACGGGGTCGTCCTCGTCAACAGCAAGACGTGCATCGGGTGCCGGTACTGCATCCAGGCATGCCCCTACGGGGCCCGGTACCTCCATCCCCGGACCCACACCGCGGACAAGTGCACCTTCTGCTACCACCGGGTCTCGCAGAACCTGCTCCCGGCGTGCGTCGAGGTGTGCCCCACCCAGGCCCGCATCTTCGGGGATCTGAACAGCGTGGCGAGCCCCCTGGCGCGGTTCCGGCGGATGAACAAGATCCACGTGCTCAAGCCGGGGCTCAACACGGAGCCGAAAGTCTACTACGCGAGCCTGGACGGAGAGGTGCGATGACCAACGAACTGTATAAGTCCCTGTACGAGCTCCTGCCCCAGATCACGGGGTTCATCTACCCGAACGAGATCGAAATCCACTGGGGCATTCTGGTCGTGGTCTACCCCTACCTCACCGGCATCGTGGCCGGGGCGTTCATCCTGGCGTCCCTCGTGAAGGTGTTCAACGTCAAGGAGGTCCAGCCGCTCTACCGGTTGTCGCTCCTGACGGCCCTGTCGTATCTGCTCGTTGCGCCTCTGCCGCTGCTGTCGCACCTGGGCCACCCCGAGCGGAGCTTCGAGATCTTCCTGACCCCGCAGACCTCTTCCGCGATGGCGATGTTCGGGTTCGTTTACGCCTGGTACCTCATGGCGGTCCTGTTGCTCGAGATCTGGTTCGTCTACCGGACGGACCTGATCCACTGGGCGGAAGGAGAGACCGGCGCGATGAAGTGGATCCACAAGGGGCTCGCCCTCTTCTCCACGGACAAGAGCGAGGGGGCGCTGGCCTTCGACTCCAAGGCGCTCAAGACGATCACCATCGTCGGGATCCCCTCGGCGTTCCTCCTGCACGGCTACGTCGGGTTCATCTTCGGCTCCGTCAAGGCGAACCCCTGGTGGAGCAGCGTGCTGATCCCGATCGTGTTCCTGTTCTCCGCGATCGTGTCGGGGGTCGCCCTCGTCATCTTCTTCTATATGGTCATCACCCCCCTGACCGGCGGAAAGATCAACATGAAGTGCGTCGACAAGGCGGTCGACTTCCTCTTCTACGCCGTCATCGTCGACTTCTCCCTCGAGTTCGTCGACTTCATCCACCGCATCTACCAGAGCGAGGAGGAGATCAAGATCCTCTCCGAGATGGTCATGAGCAAGCTCTTCATGAGCCTGGTCGTCATCCAGGTCATGCTCGGGATGCTCCTGCCCCTGGGCATCATCAGCATCACCAAGATCTTCAAGAAGCGGTTCTCCCTGAACGAGGACCTGCGGAAGATGTTCTACTTCATCTCCGTGCTCCTGATCCAGTTCGGCATCTTCTCCACGCGGTGGAACGTGGTCATCGGCGGACAGATGTTCTCGAAGAGCTTTCGAGGCCTTACCACCTACAAGATGGAGTTCGGGGGGCTCGAGGGGCTCCTCTACGCCTTCGTTCTGCTCCTGCTGCCGCTGGTCATCCTGGCCGTCCTCCTGAAAATCCTGCCGCCCTGGAAGGAAATGAGGGAGGAAGGGAAGGGGTTGAACGGAGAGACGACGGGAGGCCTGCCCGCCCCCGGGGCGTAAGGCCGGAAACAAAAGATCCGCCCGTAGACGAAGGACGCCGGAGAACGATCCGGCGCCCTTTTTTTACGCCCGGCTGCGTCCCTGGAGGGAATCGCACCCTCCTGCGGAGGTTGCCCAGGAAGACCGGGTTATTTTCCGGGTGATGAAGGAGCGGTCTTCGGTATCTGGAGGAAGGTCTCCTGGATGCCGTCGGTCTTCACATCGATCCGGTAGAAGCCGTACTTCTGGAAGGGGACGAGGGGGGCGCCGGCGCCGCCGGAGACGATCACCTTGATACCGTTCCAGTCCTCCACCATCTGCATGTGCTCGTGGCCGCAAAGGATCAGGTCCACCCCGTGACGCAGAAGGATCTTGAGGAGATTCAAGCTCTGCTCACCGTAGCCGCTTGTCGTGCGGTGGGGGAAAATGCTGTCCGTCTGCGGCGGGATGTGCATCGCCACCACGATCCGGGCGATCCCGTTTTTTCCCTTGGGGTGGGCGGCCAGTTCCCGGTTCAGCCAGTCGAGGAGGGAGTCGGGCAGGGCCCCGTCCGCGTTGTCGAGGACGAGGAACCGCACGTCCTTGTGCGTGAAACCGTAAGAAGAGGAGCGCAGTTCGAAAAAGCGCGCGAACTCCTCGCGGGTCCCCTCCCGCAGTTCGTGGTTACCGATCACGACGTACAGCGGCTTCGGGAAATCCGCCGCTTTCGCCTTGAACGCCTCCCACGACTTCGTCCCGCCCGGACGCTCGAGGTCTCCCGTGTGCAGGAGGAACTCCATGTCGGAATCCCGGACCGCCGCCAGGATGCGGGGGAAGACCCCGTACCGGTCGTCCCGGCTGTCCCCGCACACCCCGAACGACCACCCGAAGGCAGCCGAAGCCCACAGCAGCCCTGCGAGCAGCAGGACGGAGCCGAATCGAAAGCGCTTCCTCATGCGATCACCTCGCGAAATAGTTACGGTAAATTATTATACCGACCGGAAGTCCCGTGCCGCGGAAAGCCGACCCCGTCGATTGCGGCTTTCTTCCAGCGGCAGGGGGGTCTCCGGCGGAGCCGCCGCAGGAGGGGGGCGCAGCCGGTACCGGGTATGCGAGCGGAGCGCTCATTCCATTTTCCGCAGCTCCGGAAATTTCGCGCAGATCGCCGCCCCCCCGGCGAGGCTCGCGACGGCCGCTGTGGCCAGCGCTGCGGTCGTAGAGGTAGAGTCCGCAAGCAGCCCCAGGAGAAGGCCTCCGATCCGCATCAGCCCCAGGAAAAGGGAGACGTAAATGGCCATCACCCTCCCGCGGAGGTGGTCCGGCACGATCGTCTGGAGCAGGGAGTTCGCCGGCGCGTTCTGCAGGACGAAGGCGAACCCGATCGCGGTGAGCAGGCCAACGGACAGAGCATAATCGCGGGAAAACGCGAAGGCAAACAGAAACAGGGGGAACGACAGGCTTCCCGCCGTCAGTGCCATGCCTTTCCGCCGCACCGCCCACCCGGATGCGGAAAACAGGGAGCCGAGCACGGCGCCCACCCCCGCCGCGGACATCAAAATCCCGTAGGTGCCAGCCCCCCCGCCCAGGATTTCCTTGGCGAATACGGGGACCAGAACGTGGTACGGCATCGCCAGCAGCGCCGAGAAGGAGACGAGGAGGACGATCGCCTTCGGCGCACGGTAATCCCGGATGTACCGGGCCCCCCCGAGCAGGTCGTCCCCGACCTTCCCGTCCGCTCGCGCGCGGCGGATGAGGGAGGCGTCCATCAGGAAGAGCCCGCCGAGGACGGCCAGGAAGCTCGCCCCGTTCAGGAAAAAAGCTCCGGAAACGCCGACGTAGGCCACGAGAATCCCCGCCACCGCCGGCCCGATCACCCGTGCTCCGTGGAAGATCCCGGAGTTGAGCGCGATCGCGTTGGACAGGTCCTCCTTCCCCACCAGCTCGACGACGAAGGCCTGCCGTGCCGGGGTGTCGAGGGCCTGCGCCGCTCCGAGCAGAAAAGCGAGCGCCATAACGTGCCACACCTGCACCACGCCTGCCCAGCACAGGGCGAAGAGGAGAAACGCCTGGACCATCATGGCGGCCTGCATGGCGAAGATGATCTTCCGCTTCGAGAACCGGTCGGCGATCGCGCCGGCGTAGAGCGTGAGGGGCACCAGGGGGATGGCGCCCACGAAGTTCACGAGTCCCAGATCCCGCGCCGAGCCGGTCAGCTGGTACACCAGCCAGTTCTGGGCGATCGTCTGCATCCAGGTGCCCACGAGCGAGGTGAGCTGGCCGAAGAACCAGAGCCGGAAGTTCCGGTGGCGCATCGCCTGGAAGGTGGCCGCCAGCGCGGATGGGGGAACGCGGGGGGGCGCAGGAGGGCGCGGGGGAGCGCCCCCCGGGGGCGCAGGAGGGAGGACCGTTCGCATCGGGGTTACTCCGAACGTCGCAGGAACAGGGCGCCCAGCGGGGGAAGGGAGAGTTTCACCGACCAGGGGCGGCCGTTCCACGAGACGTCCTCCGCCGGTGTGGCGTCGACGCCGTCCGCGTTGCTCCCCCCGTAAAATTCGGAATCGCTGTTGAACACCGCCCGGTAGAGTCCCGGAGCGGGGACACCCACCCGGTAATCCTTCCGGAGGACGGGTGTGAAGTTGAAGGCGCACACCAGAAAATCGTCCGGGGTTTTCGCCCGGCGCAGGAAGGAGACGATGCTGTGGTCGACATCACGGAAGCCGATCCACTCGAACCCCTCGGGGCGGAAATCGACTTCGTGCAGGGCGGGGGAGGCCTTGTAGATACGGTTGAGATCCCGCACCATCGTCTGGAGCCCCCGGTGGGAGTCCCACTGAAGGAGATGCCACGAAAGCGACACGTCGTGGTTCCACTCCTCCCACTGGCCGAACTCGCAGCCCATGAACAACAGCTTCTTCCCGGGGTGCGCGTACATGTAGGCGTACAGGAGCCGCAGGTTCGCGAACTTCTGCCACAGGTCGCCCGGCATTTTGTCCAGCAAGGCACGCTTCTGGTGGACGACCTCGTCGTGCGAGAAGGGGAGGACGAAATTTTCGTGGAAGGCATAGAGGAGAGAGAAGGTCAGCGTGCCGAAGTGGAACTTGCGGTAGATCGGCTCCTTCTCGATGAACCCCAGCATGTCGTGCATCCATCCCATATTCCACTTGAAGGTGAATCCGAGGCCGCCCAGGTACACCGGGCGCGACACCATCGGCCAGGCAGTGGACTCTTCCGCGAGCGTGATCGCTCCCGGGTGCTTCGCGTGGACGAGCTCGTTCATCCGCTTGAGGAATGCAATCGCCTCCAGGTTCTCCCGGCCCCCGAATTCGTTGGGGATCCAATCCCCGGGGTTCCGGGAATAGTCGAGGTAGATCATGGAGGCCACCGCGTCCACCCTCAGGCCGTCGATGTGGTACTTCTCCAGCCAGAAAAGGGCGTTGGACAGGAGAAAATTCGCCACCTCGCGCCGGCCGTAGTTGAAGACCAGGGTCCCCCAGTCGTGGTGTTCCCCTTTCCGAGGGTCGGCGTGTTCGTACAGATGGCTGCCGTCGAAGTAGTTCAGCCCGTGCCCGTCCTTCGGGAAATGGGCGGGCACCCAGTCGAGGATCACGCCGATTCCCTCCTGGTGGCAGCGGTCCACGAACGCCATGAAGTCCGCGGGGTTGCCGAACCGGGCGGTGGGAGCGAAGTATCCCAGCGTCTGGTACCCCCAGGAGCCGTCGAAAGGATGCTCCGAGACGGGAAGCAGCTCGATGTGGGTGTAGCCCATGTCGCGGACGTAGGGGACGAGCTCGTCCGCGAGCTCGAGATAGGTGAGGTAACGGTTTCCCTCCTCCGGCTTCCGCTTCCACGAGCCCAGGTGCACCTCGTAAGTGGCCATCGGAGCCTCAAGGGGATTCCGCGAGGCGCGGGCTGCCATCCAGTCCGCATCCCCCCAGGCATATCCGTCGATGCTGCAGACGATCGATCCCGTGCGGGGGGGCGGCTCAAAGCGGAAGGCGAACGGGTCGGACTTCGTGAACAGCGCTCCGGCCTCGCGGGTGCGGATCTCGAACTTGTAGATCTCGCCCTCCGTCAGGCCCGGGATGAAGATCTCCCAGATGCCGCTCTCGCCCCGGCTGCGCATCGGGTGCGTACGGCCATCCCAATGATTGAAGTTCCCGACGACGGAGACGCGCTCGGCGTTGGGCGCCCAGACGGCGAAGGTGACACCGTTCACTTCGCTCACGCGGGCCAGGTGGCTCCCGAGCCGCGCGTACTGGTCGAGGTGGGTCCCTTCGTGCAGGAGGTGGATGTCGAAATCGGTGAGGACGCAGCCGAAGGCGTAGGGGTCGTCCTGCTGCCAGCGGTGCCCCTCGTAATCGACGATCTCGATCCGGTAGGGGAAGAACTCGCGGATGCGGGGGAAGACCGCTTCGAATACGCCGTCGGGGTGGAGGCGCTCCATCTCCGTGCGCCTCTTCTTCCCCTCCTTAAAGGTCACCACGTATGCGTGGGAGGCAAGGGGGAGGACTGCCCTTATCGCCACTGCCTTCCTCTGGTTGATGTCGACCACGTGGGGGCCCAGGACGGAGAAAGGGTCCCAGTGTCTGGCGTCTGCGAGGAGTTCGATATCCTGTTTCCGGAGCGTTCCGACCATAGGCGACTATTCTATCGGAAAAGTACCGGAGGGACACTCCTTCATCGGGCGCGGGATTCTCACCGCTGTACCTTGAAATTCGTCTCCTCGACGTCCTTGCCGCCGCCGGCGCTCTCGACCGAAGCGATGACCCGGTATTTCCCCGCCGGGGCGTCGGCGGGCAGGATGATGGGGACGATGCTCTTCCACGTCCCCCCTTCGCGTTCGATCTTGATCTCCGTCTTCCCCACGGAGGTGCCGTTCACGAGGATTTCCCTCGTCTCCCTGACGAGGACCTGCTGGTCGGCCGACGGGGTGAGGACAGCGTAGGTCAGGTCGATGTTGACCGTCTCCCCTGGAACGAGGACGGCGGGACGGGAACGGACGGTTTCGATCTTGAGCCTCGTCCCCTGCGCCGGAGTATATCCATACTCCCTGCTGGTCTGCGGGAGGGTCTTTTCCTTCTGGTCCATGTAGTGGCCGATCGCGCCCCCCGTCAAGCCCCCGAGGAGGCCGCCGATGACCGCGCCTCGCTTCCCGCCGATGATCCCGCCCACGACGGCGCCGCCCACGACCCCGGTTCCCGCTCCGATCGTGGTGCTCGGGTTCTCCCGGACGGACTGGGCCGTCTGGGCGCATCCATAAAGAACCGCCGCAAGGAAAGCGACGGCGACGGCCGCACATAAGCTTTTCCGCATGGGAAACCTCCCGTGATCTTTGACGCTCGAGGTGGTGGGTACATTCATCGTTTCCCCGCCTCCATCGCGAAAAAGCGGGGAGAGGGGCGGTCCCGGCGTGCCGCGTGCACCGGGATATCCCCGAAACCGTAGCGGGAGAGGATTCCCCGGACCGTCCCGATGGCCCGCGAAGGGGTGTTGTGATCGGCGCTCAGATGGCAGAGAACCACCGCCCGCGGCAGCTTCCGGCTCTCCTGCATCACCCTCACGAGGAACTTCCCGGCCTGTTCGTTGGAGAGGTGGCCCACGTCGGAATCGACCCGCGCCCGGTCGTAATGGTTGCGGTGGCTGTTCGTGAGCATCACGGGGTCGTAGTTCGATTCGATCAGGATGAGGTCGCTGTCGACGAACCGCTCGTAGAGACCGTTTCCGCCGCTTCCCAGGTCGGTTGCCATGGAGACGCGGGCTTCGCGGTCCCCGGCGAGGGCTTCGATGCGGAATCCGCAGGTGAGGCCCTCCGCGTCGTGGGGGACGGCGAACGGCACGACCCCGATGCTCCCGACGGAGAACGGCTCCGCCCCGAACGTCCGCAGCGGCCCGGACATCGATGACCGCGAAAGAACCCGGCGCGAGAACGCCCGCAGGTTCTTCTCGTGGAGGAGGATGGGCACTTCGTGACGCGCGCAGCAGGCGACCGCGGAGGGGTGGATGTGATCCGCGTGGAGGTGGGACACCAGTACCGCGTCGATGTCGTCCCAGTGGGATCCCGCCTCGGAGAGCGCGGAAACGAGTCCCCTCTGGGAGGAGAGACCTGCGTCCACCAGGATCGTCGTGCCGGCGTGCTCCACCAGCGTGAGGTTCCCCGAACTCCCGCTGCGAAGCGGTTTCACGGAGAAGTTACTCAACGGAGAGCAGCTCCAGCCCGGAAGGCTGGTCCGGCTTTCGGGAGGCCGACACGCCGGCGATCTGGAGGATCAGGGCCTCCACGACGAGGAAAACCTCCCCTTCCTTCCGGATGCAGCCGGTCAGGACCTCCTTCCCCCTGCCGAGCGAGGCATGGAGGTGGATGGCAGGGGCGCCTTCCTTTTCCGCGACGCTTCCCATTCCGACGATTTCGTGCGGTTTCGCGAACTCCGTCCAGACGGGCTCCGGGGGCAGGCAGGCCTCCCGTGGACCGGTGACCATCCTTCCCGCAGCAATCGCCCCGAAAAGGAAGAACCACCCCGAAAGGACGTTCTCCTTCCTGCACAGATCGACGAGCCCAGGGACGACCGGCTCGCCGTGGTCGAACCGCGCCAGCAGGATCTTCCCGATCGTCCCGGCCTTGTAGTTCATCGGCCCCGGCGTCCTCTCACGGGGCGTACCGGGTAAAGACGAAGTCGTGGTCCTTCACGTTGACCAGGTGGCACGGAAAACAAGTCTTGTGCGTCGCCTCGTCCGCCGGTTTCCCGTCGATGAAGCGTCCGAACCCCCATCCGCCGGTAGAGGCGTACTTCCTGGAGTCCTTGGCCATGAACTCGATCCGCGGGGCGACTCCCGGCATCCAGGCTCCCGCGAACTCCTTCATCGGCTCGCGCTTCCACGCCAGCTTCGCGATCACCGACCCGTCGGGGAAGGGGAGCGTGTTCTCGCGGAATGCCTTCATGACGATGTTGTTGCCCAGGACGGCCCGGAGCTCGTCCTTGTTGTCGGTGCGGTGGGAGATGGCGATGAGCTGCCAGCTCCGGTATCCCTCCGGGACCGTAACACCGAAGATCGGCGACGCATGGAGGTTTGCGGGCGATGCCGCTTTCTCCTGGGCGGTTCCCGAACCGGCAACGAAGGACAGAAAGAGCACTGCGAATCCCATAAGGAGAAGAACCCGGGGGGTGGTGTGATGCACCGCGCACTCCTTTCCTCCCTGTCAGGGAAAGCGTGATGTGCGTATTATACCAGAGCCTCCCGAAACCACCTCATTGGGGTATAATCCCCCCCCATGGAACCGCGGTTTCAGGGGGATTGAGAGGATGAACCGGCGGACGCTCCTTCTCCTTTTCGCGGCCTTCTTTCTCTTCTACTTCTCGGCGCTCGGGACGATGCCCCTCCTGGAGCCCGACGAAGGCAGGTACGCAGAGATCCCCCGCGAGATGCTGGCCACGGGAGATTTCGTTACCCCGCATCTGAACGGTGTCGTCTACCTGGAAAAGCCGCCGCTCTTCTACTGGGGAAACGCGCTTTCGCTGCGTCTTCTCGGCGAGAACGAATTCGCGGCCCGCTCCTTCACGGCCCTCGTCTCCGTGATGGGAATCCTGCTGACCTACTGGATGGGGTCCGCGCTCTCCGGCCCGCGCACCGGCCTTTTCTCCTCCATCGTCCTCTCCACCTCCGTTTATTACTACGTCGTCGGGCGGCTCAACACGCCCGACATGACGCTCGCGGTGGTGCTCGTCCTCGCGATCTTCCCCGCCTATCTCTACCTTTCCGGGAAACGGGAGAGCCGGTGGTTTCTCCACCTCTCGTACGCGGCGGCGGGGCTCGCGTTTCTCGCCAAGGGACTCGTGGGATTGATGTTCCCCGCGGCGATCCTGCTCTGCTGGCTGGTCTTCTCCCTGCGGCACCGGGAGATTTTCCGCGCCGTCTCTCTTCCCGGGTTCCTCCTCTTTTTTGCCATTGCGCTGCCGTGGGTGCTCCTCGTCCAGATGCGGAATCCCGACTTCCTCCGGTTCTTCTTCGTGCAGGAGCATTTTCTCCGGTACACGACCGGGATGCATCGCCACTTCGAACCATTCTGGTTCTTCCTCCCGGTCGTCATCGGTGGGTTCGTCCCCTGGATCGCCTTCCTGCGTCGGGTGGCGCTCGCTGCGCGCGCTTCGGCGGAGAAATACCTCCCCCGCGAGGCTCTGGTCTTCCTGCTTTGCTGGGTCCTCTTCATCTTCCTTTTCTTTTCCGTTTCCCAGTCGAAGTTGCCGACCTACTTGGCGCCGATCTTCCCGCCGCTGGCCGTGCTGTTCGGGAGGGGATTGGACCTGTGGGTCGACGGGGAGGATGGCGCGATTCGCTGCCGGACCCCGCTGGCGCTGGCGGCGCTGATCGCCGCCGCGATCTTCTGGATCCCATCCCTCTCGCGGCATCCGGTCGACCCCTCCGTGTGGGCGCTCGCCACGGCCCTCCCGATTCTCCTGATCCTTGCCTGGGGGGCGGTTCCGCTCTTTCTCCGAAGGCTTGGGGCCGAGCGGGTGGTCCTTCTCTCCTTCCTCCTCCTGGCGCTCTTTTTCATCTCCCTGAACCGTCCCGCGGCCTTCTACGTGGGGGGATACAAGTCGGTGAAGGCGCTTTCGCAGGTCCTCTCCTCCTCCCTGCGGCCGGGGGACGTCGTTGCCCAGTACGGCACGTACAAACAGGGTATTCCGTTCTACACGAAGCGCCGGACGGTCCTGGTCGACGAGGTGGGAGAGCTGAAGTTCGGGGCTTCGCGGGCAAAGGACCGGGCGGACTACTTCCTGAACGGCGCCGGGTTCCAGCGGCTCTGGGCGTCCGGGTCGCGGGTCTTCTGCGTGTTCAAGCGCGACGCCCTGCCGCTCATCCGGGAGAAGTTCCCCGCTCACCGGTTGCTCTACCGGTCCGATGAAGGTATCCTCATTGTGAATCGCCCGTGACGGGACAGAAGACGCGCGAGGCCGCCCTTTTGGAGATCCGGAAAGATTTTCTTCCCCTTTCCCGTCCGGGGCTCGACGGCGAGGAGATCGAGGCGGTTGCGGCGTCCCTTCGCTCCGGGTGGATCACCAGCGGGCCGAAGGTCGCCGAGCTCGAGGAGCTGTTCCGGTCACTGACCGGGGCCCCGCACGCCGTGGCGGTTTCTTCGGCCACCGCGGGACTGCACATCGTGCTTGCCGCGCTGGGGGTGGGCGAGGGGGACGAGATCGTGACCCCCTCGATGACGTTCGCCTCCACGGTGAACCAGATCGCCCTGCGCGGAGCGCGGCCGGTCTTCGCAGAAAACGACTACGGGACCCTCCAGGTCCTGCCCGAGGGAGTGGAGCGCGCGATCACGAAGCGGACGCGGGCGATCATCCCCGTGCACTTTGCCGGGGCCCCGTGCGACATCGACCTCATCCGCGCTGCCGCCGACCGGGCGGGCGTTCCCGTGATCGAGGACGCCGCCCACGCCGTGGGCACTTCCTACCGGGGGAAGCCCGCCGGAGGACACGGCAACATCGCGATCTATTCGTTCCACCCGATCAAGAACATCACCACCGGCGAAGGCGGCATGGTGACCTGCTACGACGGGGAATTGGCGAAAAAGCTCCGCCTGCTCCGGTTCCACGGTATCGAGCGGGACGCCTGGAAACGGTATGGGAAGGGGGGCACGCCGCACTACGACATCCGCGATCCCGGCTACAAGTACAATCTCACCGACCTGCAGGCGGCCATCGGCGTCGTCCAGATGGGGAAGGTGAAGCGGATGAACGACCGGCGTGCGGTCCTCGCCGGCCGATATCGCGAAGGACTGCGCGGCGTACCGGGCATCGACCTGCCGGAGCCGCCCCCCTACCCGCACGAGCATTCCTGGCACCTGTTCGTCGTGAAGGTGACGTCGATGGACCGCGACGCCTTCATCGGGCGGCTCGCGGACCGCAATATCGGCGTCGGCCTCCACTTCCCCCCCTGTCACCTGCTCGCCTACGTGCGCCAGCGGTTCGGTACAAAGGAAGGGGATCTTCCCGCGTGCGAACGGGCGGGGGCCCGGATCCTTTCGCTCCCCCTCTTCCCCGGCATGGCCGACGACGACGTGCACTACGTCTGCGCGGCGATCCGGGAGATCCTTTCGGGGACCCGGACGTGATCTCGGTCGTCATCCCCGTCTACAACGAGGAGAAGAACCTTCCCCTCCTCATGGACCGCCTCGAGACGGTCCTTCGCCCGTTGGGGCGCCCCTACGAGGTCATCTTCATCGACGACGGGAGCCGGGATCGATCCCTGTTGATCCTGAAATCTTTCGTGGGGCGAAACGGGGTCCGGGTGCTCGAACTGACTCGGAATTACGGGCAGCACTCGGCGATCATGTCGGGGTTCTCGGTCGTCAGGGGATCGGTTGTCGTGACGCTCGATGCCGACCTGCAGAACCCCCCCGATGAGATCCCGGGGCTGGTTCGTGTGATGGAGGAAGGGAACTACGAGGTCGTGGGGACGGTCCGGGTCATGCGGCGCGACTCCCTCTTCCGGATGATCCCGTCGCGCATCGTCAATGCGATGACGCGGAAGATCACCGGCGTCCATATGACCGACTGGGGATGCATGCTGCGCGCCTATCGGCGAGAGGTGGTCGACCGGATGGTCGAGAGCCAGGAGTACTCCACCTTCATCCCCGCGTTGGCGACGCTCTACGCGAAGCGGATGACGGAGATCCCCGTCGCCCACGCGGAGCGGCACGGCGGGGTCTCCCACTACAACCTCCCGAGGCTGCTCAATCTCCAGTTCGATTTGCTCACCTCCTTCTCCGAGTTCCCCCTCAAGGTCCTGTTGTACCTGGGAAGCGTGCTTGCGTTCGGCAGCGTGACGCTCGGCCTCCTCCTCGGCGTGATGCGCCTGATCTACGGCCCGGCGTGGGCGGAGTACGGCATCTTCACCCTGTTCGCCATCCTGTTCTTCTTCGTGGGGGGGCTCTTTATTGCCCTCGGGATCATGGGGCAGTACGTGGGCCGCATCTACCACGAGGTGCGGAAACGGCCGAGGTTCACGATCCGCAGGATACACGGGGAGTGACGCGCGTGCGCGCGGTCGTTTTCGCCTACCACAACATGGGGATCGTCGGCATCCGGGCGCTGCTTGCGAACGGCTTCGAGGTCCCCGCGGTTTTTGCCCACGCGGACGATCCGAAGGAGAACCGCTGGTTCGGGTCCGTGACGGAGTTTTGCCGGGAGAAGGGGATACCGGTCCACCTCCCCGGGAAGGTGAACGATCCCCCCTGGCCGCAGAGAATCCGAGCCGCTTCGCCCGATCTCCTCTTTTCCTTTTATTATCGGTCGATGCTGGGGAAGGAGATCCTGTCCATCCCGCGGCTGTGCGCGTTGAACCTGCACGGATCGCTCCTGCCGAAGTACCGCGGGAGGGCTCCCGTCAACTGGGTGCTGGTCCACGGCGAAACCGAAACCGGCGTGACGCTCCACGTGATGGAAGAGAAGCCCGACGCCGGGGACATCGTGGCGCAGGTGGCGGTGACGATCGCGTTCGAGGACACCGCCCTGACGTTGTACGGCAAGATGGAAAAGGCGGCCGAGGGTCTACTGTCCGGAATCCTGCCGAGGATCGCCTCGGGGGAGATCCCGCGCCGCAGGAACGAGTTGGAGAAGGGGAGCTATTTCGGGGGAAGGAAGCCCGAGGACGGGCGCATCGACTGGACCCGGTCCGCAGTGGAGATCTACAACCTGATCCGGGCGGTTACCCGTCCTTACCCCGGCGCGTACTCGATGCTCGGCGGGGAGAAATGCCTCGTCTGGCGGGCCCTGCCGGTTTCCGCGGAAGGGTTCCCCGAGGTCCCTGCGCCGGGGAAGATGGTGGTCGCGGGAGGGGGGACATCCCTTCAGACGGCGGGAGGATGCCTGACGACCGTGAGGACCGAACCGCGCGTCCTGGTGGGGACCGGTTCCGGCCTTCTCCGGTTCGAAGAGGTGGAGTGGAACGGAAAAACCGTCGAGGGAGAAGCGATCGTTTCCCTCTTCAGGAAGGCGATCACGTGGGGGTTCTCATGAAAGTCCTGATCCTGGGCGTGAACGGTTTCATCGGACACCACCTGACGGCGAGGATCCTGTCGGAGACCGACTGGAAGGTATACGGAATGGACCTCTCCGCCGAGCGGCTGGGCGGGATGGTCGACCACACGAGGTTCGAGTTCGTCGAGGGGGACATCTCCATCAACAAGGAGTGGATCGAGTACCACATCAAGAAGGCCGACGTGGTGCTCCCTCTCGTCGCCATCGCGACGCCGAAGGTCTACGTGGAACGGCCCCTCTCCGTCTTCGAGCTGGACTTCGAGGAGAACCTGCGAATCGTCCGGCAGGCCCACCGCTACGGCAAGCGGGTCGTCTTCCCCTCCACTTCCGAGGTGTACGGGATGTGCACCGACGCGGAGTTCGACGAGGAGACCTCCCCGCTCGTTCTGGGGCCCATCCTGAAGGAGCGGTGGATCTACTCCTGCAGCAAGCAGCTCCTGGACCGGGTGATCTGGGCCTACGGCCGCCAGGGGCTCTCGTTCACCCTGTTCCGCCCGTTCAACTGGATCGGGCCGCGGCTCGACTCGATCGAGACGGCGAAGGAGGGGAGCTCCCGCGTGGTGACCCAGTTCATCGCGAATCTTTTCCTGGGCGAGCCGATCCAGCTCGTGGACGGGGGAAGGCAGCGCCGCTGCTTCACCTACGTCGACGACGGGATCTCCGCGCTGATGAAAATTCTCGAGGACCGCAACGGGTGCGCCGCGGGGAAGATCTTCAACGTCGGAAACCCGAAGAACGATTGTTCGATTCGCGACCTGGCCCATCTGCTGAGCGACCTCTATGCCCGCCACCCGGGCGCGAGGAAGAGGATCCCTGAGATTATCGAAGTGAATTCGAAGCAGTTCTACGGCGAAGGGTACCAGGACATCCAGACCCGCACTCCCTCGATCGAGCGGGCAAGGCAGTGCCTCGGGTGGAGCCCGAAGGTGGGGCTTCGGGAAGCGCTCGCGAAGACTCTGGATGCCTTCCTCGAGGAGAACGAGCCCCCGAAGTCCCGGCCGACCGCATCGGCCACCGCGAAACGCACAAAGAAGTGAGCGAGGAGCGCATCCTCGGGCTGAAGGTAGACGTCGACACGCGGCGGGGGATGGAGGAGGGTGTCCCTGCGCTCCTGTCCGCCCTCTCGTCGGCCGGCGTCCCGGCGACGTTCTTCCTCTCCTTCGGCCCCGACAACTCGGGGAAGGCGATCACCCAACTGGTCCGCAATCCCAGGTTCCTGTTCAAGATGATCCGGACGAACGCGCCGGGGCTCTACGGCGTGAAGACCGCCCTCTACGGAACGTTCCTCAAGGCGCCGATGATCGCGAAGGCGTTCCCCGGACTGTGCCGCGAGATCGAGGCGCGGGGCCACGAGGTCGAGCTCCACGCGTGGGATCACCGCGCCTGGCAGGATACGCTCCCGCGGAGAGGAGAGCGGTGGATCCGGGAATGGCTCGACCAGGGTCTCTCCGCATACGACGGATGCCTGGGGCATCCTCCCCGGGCGTTCGGCGCGCCGGCCTGGCTCCTCACCGAACCGGCGGTGGCGGTCCTGGCGGATTCTCCATGGGAGTACCTGAGCTGCACGCGGGCTCCCTCGCCGTTCCTTCTCAAGGGAACAGGGAAGGTGGAGCTCCCCTCCGACCTCCCCTGCCTCGAAGAGGTGGGCGGGCCCAAGGGAGCGGGAAAAATCCTTTCGGCCCTGTCGGCGGGCGGCATCCACGTTCTCCCCGTCCACGCGGAGGTGGAGGGCGGGATCTGGAGCGGCGCCTTCGCCGACATCCTTCGGGGGGCGAGGGAACTCGGATACCGGGTAGCCCCGCTGTCTGAGGTCGTGGCAATCTTTAAAAAGCGCAACCTTCCCGAGCGGGGATTCCGCGCGGCGTTGTTGCCCGGCCGGGCGTTCCACTGCGCGGTCTGATGAAAAAAGTTGAATTTTGTTCACAGGACCGAGGCCCGTGAGGTAAAATAGAAAATTCCTACGGAGGGTGGGGGTTTTGGAGCTTCCTACACTTACCATCGGCAAATTCACTGCGCGCATCCCGCTGGTGCAGGGAGGGATGTCCGTGCGGGTGTCGACCTCGTCTCTGGCAGCGGCAGTGGCCGAATGCGGCGGGATCGGGACCATCGGGGGATCCGGCGTCCCCATCGACGAGCTGAAGGAGGACATCCGCAAGGCGAAGCGGATGACCAAGGGGATCATTGCGGTCAACATCATGTTTGCGATCCGGGAGTTCATGGAGGCCGTAATGGCGTCCATCGAGGCCGGCGTGGACATGATCGTCACCGGCGCCGGTTTCTCCCGCGACGTCTTCAAGATCGGCAAGCAGCACGACGTTCCCATCGTCTCCATCGTTTCCTCCCCCGAATTCGGCAAGCTTGCGGAGAGGAGCGGCGCCGATGCGATCGTGGTGGAGGCCAAGGAAGCGGGTGGGCATTTGGGCACGGACCGCCCGTTGCGCGAACTGTTCCCCGAGATCCGGAAAGTGGTCAAGAAGGTTCCGTTGATCGCCGCGGGAGGGATCACGGACGGGTACGAATTCGGCGAGATGATGGGCAAGTACGGGGCGGACGGCGTCCAGATGGCGACCCGTTTCGTCCTGACCAAGGAATGCGACGTCTCGGACGCTTTCAAGCAGGTCTACCTGGATGCGCGGAAAGAAGACGTTCTCCTCATCGATTCCCCCGTGGGGCTCCCCGGCCGCGCGATCCGGAACCGCTTCCTCCATCGCCTCCACGGAGGGGAAAACGTTTACGACGGCGAATGCAAGCGGAACTGCCTCAAGAGATGCAGCCATCTCTTCTGCATCATCGACCGACTGGACATGTCCCGCAACGGCGACGTGGAGGAAGGGCTGGTCTTTTCCGGCGAGAACGTCTGGAAGCTTTCGGACATCCCGTCGGTGCGGGAACTGATCGACCGGATCGTCGCCGAGGCGGAAAGCGTCTACGAGCCCGTCCCCGTCTGACCGCAGACCTTCTGCCGCCCCGCGTCCAGGATCCTGCGAATCGTCCCTGCGAGCTCCTGATCCGCCCGAAGCCATTCCGTCAGGTCGACTCCGAGCACGACGACGCAGCGGACCGATCCATCCTCGTTGCGGATCGCCGTGACGTTCCAGGCCAGGTTCCGCTCCGCCCCTTCCCTGGTCACGATCGTCGTGAGGGTTCCTTCCTTTTCCTTCCCCGAGAGGACTTCCCGGAAGGTCCTGGCGGCCTGGTTCCTCTCCGGCTCGGCGATGAAATCGAGGAACTCCCTTCCCACCGCCTCGCCGGCCGGATAGCCCGTGACCCGCTCCGCCGCGCGGTTGAAGAGAAGGATCTTCCCCTCCGGGTCGATCTCGACGGCGATCATGTTCGCGTCCTCCACCAGGGCGCGGTAGCTCGCCTCCGACTCCGCCAGCGCCCGCCGGTCTTCCACCTGCCGGGTGATGTCGACGTTCACGCTGATCCCGAGTTCCACCTCGTTCCCCTTTCCGCGGAAAGGAACCGTGTTGGAAAGGACCCGGCGGAACTCTCCCGAGGGGGCGTGGTTCTCCCATTGCAGGTTGAAAAACGATTCCCCGGAGAACACCCGGTCGATGATCTCCCGGGTCCGTTTCTCGTCCTCGGGCCGGACGATCAGCCGGAAGATGGATTTGCCGACGGCCTCCTGGGGGGGCTGGCCGAAGAGCCTGCGGCAGTGCAGGTTCCAGTGATGGATGTTTCCCTCGCGGTCGTAGGTGAAGCAGGCCGCCGGGATCTGCTCGAAGAGCGTGCGGAGCCGCTCCTCGGAAAGGGATAGCTGCTGATATTCCCGGGTGCTCCGCAGGACGAGCGACGCCTGCAGGGCGAAGGCGGAGAGCTCCTCGATCGCCTCCCGGTCGAACGCGTCGTGTTTCGACGCGTACACGATCAGCGCGCCGATGACCGCTTTCTCCTCGCGGAGAGGGATGGCGGCCACGGAGAGAACCCCTCGGGCGAGTGCCTGTTCCCTCCAGGGGCCGAACCGCGCCGAGCGTGCTACGTCGCGGACGATGTCGGGTTTTCCCTTGCGGATGGCTACCCCTGCCGGTCCGTTCCCCAGGGGGGTGTCGTCCCACCGCACGGGGATCTGCTGGAGGAACCCTTTCTTGGCCCCGCAGCTCGCCACCGGCTCGACGGAGCCGTCCGGCTTCGCCATGCCGATCCAGCACATCGGGGATCCCAGGGAAACCACCCCCTCCGCGATCCGATTCAATAGGTCCGGCACGGCCGCGTGCGCGAGAAAGGATGCGGTAATGTCCCGGAACCGCGTGAGCCGTATCGCCTGGCGCCGGATGCGCGCCAACTGTCCGTGCCACTCGAGAAGGCGGTCCAGCCGCTGGTGGAGCAGTCTTCCGGCCTCGACCTTTCTCGATTTTTCCGTGGGAGGGATGAAGTAGAAATTCTCGATCAACTTTCCGTCGAAAATGACGAACGGATGCGCCCGAAGGAGGTCCAGCAGCCTGTCGGCGGGGAAATCGTCCATCCCGCAGAGACAAAGGCAAAGAAAGGCCTGCTCGGCGAGGAAGACGTGCAGCTTCCACTGATACTCCAGCAGCCGCTCCCGGGGGGCATCCTTCGCGCCCGCAAACGCCATGTCCACGCAGAGCCGGAGCCCGGTGTACTTCTCCGAGCCGGCGATGCGTGCGGAGGAGCGGAAAAATTCCATCAACGCGTCCGGATCGAACTCCCCTTTCCGGGAATGCGGCGTCGGCCCCTGCACCACCAGCGCCGCTCCGCGGGCGAGCGCGCTCCCGATGTCGACCCCCTTGCGCTTCAGGCCGTTGAGGATTTCCTCCCTTTCCGTCTCATTGCAGTACACGAGACATTTTTCCCCTCGCGAAAGTCCGATCCGGATATAGGGAACCAGGGCGGAAATCAGCTCTTCCTTACTCCTGTGGAAGATGCAGATGTGGTCGTGGAGGGCCAGCTTTTCAAGGGACTCGTGGAGGGGACCGCTCATCGCCGTAAAACCTCCCGGTGGAGATCCGAAGTTCGATGCGCGGTCTTGGTGCGGCCGTATTTCATCTACAGTATATATGAAACGTCCCGGAGGGACACGAGCGAATTACGGGCGTGAATTTCTGGCGGTTCAGAGAGGGGACGGGGAAGTCCGGCGGGGGAAAAGGAACGAGAGAACGAGCGTGGCGGCGGCGCACAGTCCCCCGGCGACGGCGAAGCCGGCGGGGAAACCGGTCCGGGAGATGACGGCCCCGAGGGTTGCCGCGGAAACGGTGAACCCACCGTAAATACACGTGTTATAGCCGCCCATGGCCAGGCCGCGGATCCTCGTGGGGACCGATTCGGAGAGCAGCGTTCCGATTGCCGTGAACGTTGCCGCCATGCTCCCCCCGACGGCGACGAAGAGGGCGTACAGCGGGATGAGCGTGTTCGCCTGGCCCACCGCCATGATGGAGAGGCCGAACAGCAGGTTCCCGGCGAGGATGAAGGGAACCCGTTTCCCTGACCGGTCGGACAGGTGCCCGAACGGGATCCGGAAGAGAGCGTTGGCGGCCGCCTGGCACGTGAAGATCAACCCCGTGTGGGCGATGGAGATCCCGGTGTCCCGGGCGTACAGAGGAAAGAAGGCGAAAAGGGATCCCCACGCGTAGGTGGAGAAGAACGTGGTCGACCAGCAGGCGAGGACAGCACGGTTCCTCGTGATCTCCCGGAAGTCCGCCAGGAGGTGCCCCGATGGAAGGCGGATAACGGGGGGAGGGGCCGGCATGCGCGGCCCCCCCAGCAGGAGCCCGGCCGCGATGACGATTGCCGACAGGAGGAACGCGGTCCCGAATCCTCCGCCCGCGAGCGCGCCGCCCAGGCCAGGTCCCGCCGCCATTCCCAGGTAGAGGGCCGACGTGTACCACCCGTACGCCCTTCCCAGGAAGGGCACGGGGGAGACGTCGCCGACGTAGGACATCATCGCGGGGGAGAAGCAGGCGAGCCCCACCCCGGAAAAGAGGTAGATGGCGCCCACATGCAAAGGGCTGCGGGCGATCAGCAGGAGAAGGGACGTGAGCCCGGAGATCGCCATCCCGGCGAGGATGAGGCGCCGGCGGCCGAGCCGGTCGGACACAAGCCCCAGCGGCACCGACAGGAGCGTGGCGGCCAGCATGAAGCCCGCATGGATCAACCCCACATGGAAGGTGGAAGCGCCAAGCTTCTGGGCGAACAGCGGCACGAGAGGCAGGCGCATGTAGGCGCCCAGGTAGAGGACGAACGTCAGCGTGCAGGCGATCAGGATCGGAACGGGAACCAGTGCCCCGTTCCTTGCGGGCGCCTCTCCGGCGGTATCGGTCTTCGGCATCGACGTGGGACGAACCCCGATTCGGGAATAGGGAGTATTTTACACCGTCCCCCGGGTTTCTTTGCGGTCGATGGGTGGTAAAATCAGCCATCATGCAATCTCACTGGAAACTTTTGCAAAGCCGGCGGATGTTCTCGGACCGGCTGATTGCCGTAGACCACGACCGCTACCTCCTCGCGGGAAACGGCCGTTCGAACGACTTCACCGTTATCCGAACCTCCGACTGGATCAACATCATTCCGATCGCATCGGACGGGCGGCTCGTGTTCATTCGACAGTTCCGGCACGGGATCCGCGGGGTGACGGTCGAGATCCCCGGCGGTGCAATCGACGCCGGCGACGCGGATCCCCGCGCGGCGGCGGAGAGGGAGCTCCTGGAGGAAACGGGATTCCTGGCGGAGAAGTGGGAGTACCTCGGGTACGTCACGCCGAACCCCGCGATCCAGGACAACCGCTGCCATACCTTCCTGGCGAAGGAGGCGTTCCGGGCGGCCGAACCGCGCTTCGACCCCTACGAGCGGATCGAGGTCACGCTGTTCTCGAGGGAAGAGGCCGGAAAGGCGCTGCGAGACGGAACCGTGACCCACGGGCTGGTCCTTGCCGCGTTCGGGCTCTTTTTCGCTGCGGGATACGATCTGCGGTGATGGACCTCTGGCTCGTCCGACACGGAGAGGCGGTGCCGAAAAGCGTGGATCCCGCACGTCCGCTGAGCACCGACGGCATCCGATCGCTCTCTGCGGCGGCGTCCGCCCTTTCGGGGAAGATCGGGCGCCTCGACCTCGTTGCCACCAGCGGGAAGCTCCGCGCGCGCCAGACAGCCGAGATCTTTTGTGCCGCCGCAGGGTACCCGGCGGGCGGGATCGAGGAGACGAAGGCGTTATCCCCCGACGCCACCCCCGAGATGTTCCTCGCCTTTATCGAGGAGCAAGGGGGAAGGGAAAACATCCTGTGCGTTGGGCATCTTCCCTCCATCGCGCTCATCGCATCCGCCCTCCTTTCCGCGGGAGATCCCTTGAGACTGGTGTTCGGCGCAGGGTCCGTCTGCGGCATCCGGCTCGACACGATCCGGCGCGGCGCAGGGAAATTGCTTTTTTTCCAGTAGAAATAGAAAGAGCAAGATGAAAAAACGAAATAGGTTCTGGTTGTCTTTAATCGTTGGATAAAATTCTTCCTGATTCTTTTGCAACAATGTATTTTTTCGGCATTGACACTCCGGAATGCTTTTGAAATGATAAAAAACATTATATAAGGGGAGGGGTATTTATGGAAAAGAAGGTCGTAATAGAATTGACGGCGGAGATAGTTTCGGCTCACGCTTCCGTAAATGAGATGAGCAGGGAAGATCTCCTCGACGAAATCCAGGCGGTATTTGCGAAGCTTTCTTCCCTTGCCGGTGTAGAGGGAGCGGAAGCGGCAGCCCCCGCCGAAGGAAAGCCTGCCGTCCCTCTGAACAAGGCGTTCGGCGCCGACAAGGTTTATTGTATGGTGTGCGGAAAGGGATTCACGACGCTGAAAAAGCACCTGGCAATCAGCCACGACTTCACACCAAAGGATTATCGGAAGAAGTTCAATATCCCCACGAAGACCCCGCTTGTGGCCAGGAATTACTCCGAGGCGAAGAAAAAGATCGCGCAGAAACTCGGACTGGCAGAAAAGCTTGCCGAAGGGCGAAAGAAGCGCGGAAAGAAGTAAGCCTCAAGCATCCAGGGAATGCCGGCCCGCGCGGGAGGTTCTTCCGCGCGGGCTTTTTTTGGTGCCAGGACCGTCCCCGTTATTTTGCTCGTCCCCCGGACGAAAAAAAATTGTTTGAAACGATCCGCCCCGGGTCTTCATTTAGTAGGCGGGGACCGGTTCCCGCAACCGACCGGTTTTTGCATATCAAAAATGTTGACCGCGACATTACGGCTTGATGCAAAATAGAGTTTCGGGACGTTTCGGGTTCCAGCCGACGGACAGCAGAAAACCACCGCACGAAAGGGGGCAATGAAATGCCTTACGCCGCGAAGGATTACGGGAAGCTCATCGGGATGGCAGGATTCAGCGAAACCCTTCTCAAGAACCACTTCACACTGTACCAGGGGTACGTCACCAACACGAACAAGCTTCTCGACATTCTCGGAGGGATGCTTTCCGAAGGGAAGACCGCCACGCCGGAATACGCGGAACTGAAGCGTCGGCTGGGGTGGGAGTTCAACGGGATGCGACTCCATGAGTACTATTTCGAGAACCTGGGGGGCAAGGGAGCGGTGGACCCGGGAAGCCGCCTCGGGAAAGCGATCGCCGCGGAGTTCGGCAGCGTGGAGAAGTGGGAGGCGGATTTTCGCGCCGCGGGGGCGATGCGCGGGATCGGCTGGGTCGTCCTGTACCAGGACACCGTGGGCGGGCGGTTCATCAACCAGTGGGTCAACGAGCATGACGTCGGGAACCCGGCCGGGGCGGCGCCGATCCTGGTGATGGACGTTTTCGAGCATGCTTTCATGATCGACTACGGTCTGAAGCGGGCGGATTACATCGCCTCCTTCTTCAAGAACATCGACTGGAAGGCGGCGGAGGGACGCCTGAAATAAGGAGAGGAATTTTTGCGGACCCCCCGGGGACGTTTCGGGCTATTCTGGGAATTCCTGGGATAGCCCGCTTTGTTTAAGGAGTTGCCGGTTCCATGGATTATTATGCGCAGGGAAGCCTCGTCGCGGCGATCGTCGCGCTGGCGATCGCGGGTTACCTTCGCGTTTGGGCGAAGAACGACAAGGAGGCGCGCGCATTCGCGGACCTGTCGTTCATCATCTTCCTCTGGTGCCTCCCCGAGTACCTCTGGAAGACGTTGGGATCGGATTTCTGGCACCGCTTATCGCTCGCCGGGGTCATCTTCATTCCGCCGTTCGCCCTCCGGTACTGCGGCGCGGCCGTCCGGACGCGCCCGAAGGGATTCCCGGCCGCCCTGATTTCGGGGATGTGGATCAGCGGCTCCTTCACCCTCTCCCTCTTGAGTGACCGTCTCCTCGCCTCCGCCTGGTGGAACATCGCGGCGCTCCTGTACGTCTACCCCTGCCTGGGGCTCTGCCTCTACATCGTCGTCGCGCACGGCTTACGGGCGAATCCCTCGTCCATCGAACGGAAGAAATACCAGTTTCTGCTCGTCGGGGGCGGGATCGCGAGCCTCGTGGCGCCGTTGAACTTTCTGACGGGGACCGGTGTTTACTTCCCCCCGCTCGCCGCCTTCGCCGTCCTGCTGTTTTTCTATTTCATGGCGACCGGGATCCTCCACCTCCACTTCTTCGAGTTCCCCGACATCGTCGGGAGAGGGATCATCCTCGTCATCCAGGTGTTCGCCTTCGCCGTCGTTTTCGGCGTTCTCGAGGTCGCCTCCGGCCGCAAGTTCTGGTTCCCCCTGGCCGGCGTGTTCCTGATCTCCTTCTTCCTGCTGACGTTTTACCCCGTCCTGATGCGGAAACTGGGCGGGATCTCCTCCGACCTGCTCGTTCGGGAGTCGCGCGCCGTCCAGGCGCGGCTGGGCAACTTCGCCAAGAGGCTCGCCGACGGCTCCTCCCTTTCCGAGATCGCGCGGACGGTGGAGGAGGGGCTGGCGCAGATCCCGTTCGTCTCGGGGGCCTCTCTCTGGATCCGGCCGGAAGGGGGGACCGACGAGGGGGTCGGGACGCTCCCCGTCCGCCAGGACGAGTATCTCCGTGCATTCAACCGGTTCGCCAGCCGGTTTCCCGCGCTTCGATTCATGGAGCATGGGGGCTCGCGGGCCGCCGACGTCGCCATCTGGGACGACACGTGGGACGCTTCCTTTCCGATTTTTCTCCGGGGCGAGATGGCCGGCGTGGCGCTGTTCCACTGGAAGGACAAGTCGCCCTCGTTCCGGGAGATGGAGCTTTTAACGCCGTTTCTCGAAGGGATCGGCCTTGCCGTGGAGAACATCCGGCAGAAGCAGCGCATCCAGCGGAGGGAGCATTTCGCCACCGTCGGCGAGATGGCCGCCGGACTTGCCCACGAGGTGCGGACCCCTGCGGGAGTGATCAAGGGGGCGGCCCAGTTCCTCTCCCGGGAGGCCCCCCCCAAGGACCGCGAGTTCCTCGACATTATCGTGGAGGAGGCGGACCGGTTGAACAGCGTGGTGACCGAATTTCTCGAGTATGCCCGGCCCGCGGACCGTACCCCGCTCCGGATCTCCCTCCGGGAGCCCGTGGAGCGGGCGATGGTGCGTCTTCGCCGGGAGAGGTCGAAGGCGATGGAGCGGATCCGCTCCCGCATGCACGTCGCCGAGCCGGCGCCGAAGGTGAATGCCGATCCTTCGGAGATCGAGCGGGTCGTCTTCAACCTGTTGACCAACGCGGTGGAGGCGATGCCCGAGGGTGGCGACCTCATCGTCCGCGTCAACGGTGCCGGCGGGGAGGCCAGGATCTCCGTGGAGGATGCGGGGACGGGGATCTCGGACGAGGATCGGCTGCAACTGTTCCGTCCGTTCTTCACCACTCGCGAGCGCGGCGTGGGGATGGGGCTGGCCATCTGCCGCAGGATCGTGGAGGAGAACGGGGGATCCATCGCCGTCGAGACCGCTCCCGGCAAGGGGAGCCGGTTCACCATCAAGATGCCGGGGGGATGACCCGTTGAGGGGGAAGATCCTGATCGCGGAGGACGATCGGAACCTGCGCAAGGTCCTGCGCGCAATGCTGATGCGGGAAGGGTACGAGGTCACGGAGGCGGTCGACGGGGCCGCGGCCGCCTCATGGCTTGCGGCAAATCCGAACCGCGCGGACGCACTCGTCTCGGACATCCGGATGCCGAAGATGGACGGACTTGCCCTTTTCCGCCACTGCAGGGAGCGGCACCCCTCGTTGCCCGTTATCCTCGTCACGGCCTACGGGACGATCGGCGACGCGGTGGAGGCGATCCGCTCCGGGGCGTTCGATTACATCACCAAGCCGTTCGACGAGGCGGAGCTCCTGCGCGTGGTGGGAAACGCCGTCCGGACGGCGGCAGGCTCCGACAGGGAAATGAGCGCGAGCCCGGACGCCGCGGAGGAGTGGTTCGGAATGGTGGGGCGCTCTCCGGCGTGGCTCGAGGTCCGCAAGGTGATCGAGAAGGCAGCGGCGTCCCCGTTCCCCGTGCTCATCACGGGAGAAACCGGGACGGGGAAGGAGCTGGTCGCACGGGCCATCCACCGGATCAGCGGGAGGCGGGAGGGCCCCTTCATCAAGGTCAACGGCGCCGCGATTCCGCAGACGCTCTGGGAGGCGGAGGTCTTCGGTTACGAGAAAGGCGCGTTCACCGGCGCGGTGACCTCCAAGCCCGGCCGGTTCGAGCTGGCCGACGGCGGGACCTTCTTTCTCGACGAGGTGGGTGAGGTGCCCTATCCCATGCAGGGGAAGCTCCTCCGGGTCCTCCAAGACCGGGAGTTCGAGCGGGTGGGCGGGGTGAAGACCCTCACGGCGGACGCGCGCCTCATCTGCGCCTCCAACCGGGACTTGAGGAAGAGGATGGAGGCGGGGAAGTTCCGGGAGGACCTCTTCTTCCGGATCAACGGAATCCCGGTCCAGCTGCCCTCCTTGAAGGCGCGGCAGGAGGACATCCTTCCCCTGGCGGAAGTTTTCCTCCTGCGGACCTGCGCGGAGATGGAGCGCGGGAGGAAGAGGCTGACGCCGGAGTCGGTGGAGATCCTCGAACGCTACCCGTGGCCGGGCAACATCCGGGAGCTTGAGAATGCCGTCGGCCGGGCCGTGGCCCTCTCGGAAGGGGAGGAGATCACGCCGCCCGATCTCTGCCTGGCCCTGGCGGACCTGGCGTCGGAGGACGCCACGCCGGAGGAAACCCGCTTCCATGAATCCGTGCGGGAGCACAAGCGCGCCATCATCCGGCGGGCCATTCGCAACGCGGGCGGCAACAAGACGAAGGCTGCGGAGATTCTCGGGCTCACCCCGACCTATCTTTACCGCCTGATCCGCG
>MGQW01000072.1 GCA_001798885.1 Deltaproteobacteria bacterium RBG_16_64_85 | reverse complement strand
CCGAAGGCCGGGGATAGGAAATTGGGGCACGTTTGCTGGACGAAGCCGGGGAGCCATGGCGGATCGCCAGCGAGGTCCCCCCTGAGGCGCAGCGACTTCCGTGCGTCGGACAAGATGCGTAATAACATCTGCGACATGAGGCGCTGAGGGAATGCGGAACATCCTGGAACGCATGAAGGAGTCCCCGCTGCTCTTTGACGGGGCGATGGGCACGATGATCTACGAGCGGGGCGTGTTCATCAACACCTGCTACGACGAGGTCTGCCTGACCAACCCGAAGCTCATCTCCCAGATCCACCGGGAGTACGTGGAGGCCGGCGCCGACGTGATCGAGACGAACACGTTCGGCGCGAACCGCATCATGCTCCGCCCGTACGGGCTCGCGGACAAGGCCGAGGCGATCAACCGGCAGGCCGTGAGGCTGGCGCGCGAGGCCGCCGGGGACTCCGTCTACGTCGCCGCGGCGGCGGGCCCCTGTCTCCGGCCGGACCAGATCATGCCCGAGGAGCATGCCGCCGAGGTGGAGTCGGCCTTCGCCGAACAGATCGGCGCGCTCGCCGCGGAAGGGGTGGACCTGGTCGTGTTCGAGACGTTCACCCACCTCAGGGAGCTCCAGGTGGGCGCCCGGACCGCCAAGCGCCTCGGCCTGCCGGTGCTGGCGTCCTTCGTCCTGAACGAGCGCGGAGAGACGGCCGTCGGCACGAGAGCGGAGACGATGGCGCGGACCCTGTCCGCCGACGAGAACGTCGACCTCGTGGGAATCAACTGCGGCGTCGGGCCGGCAGGGGTGTTCGACGCGCTGCAGGCCGTCCTGCCGGTGGCCACCAAGCCGGTCGTCGTGATGCCGAATGCGGGGTATCCCCGGGACATCGCGGGCCGGTTGATCTACCTGACGAGCCCGGAGTACTTCACCGAGTACGCCAAGAAGTACATCGAGATGGGGGTGCGCGGCGTCGGTGGGTGCTGCGGGACCACTCCGGCGCACATCCGGATGGCCTCCCGCGCCGTCAAGTCCCTAAGCGGGGTCAAGAAGCACGTGAAGGTACGCGCGTACGCGCGCCAGGAACCCCTGGTGCACGTGGTCCCCACCGGGAAGAAATCCCGGCTGGCCGGGAAGTTGATCGCCGGGGAAAAGGTCGCCTCCGTGGAAATCCTGCCACCCCGGTCCTGCGACATGACGGAGATGCTCACGAAAGTCCGCCGCTGCGCCGAGGCCGGCGTGGACGCGATCAACATCCCCGACGGCCCCCGGGCCAGCGCGCGGATCTCGCCGATGATCGCCGCGCTGACCATTCTCAAGGAGGTCGGCATCGAGCCGATCCTCCACTACTGCTGCAGGGACCGCAACCTGATCAGCATGCAATCGGACCTGCTGGGGGGCTACGCGGCCGGCCTCGCCAATTTCCTGATCATCACCGGAGACCCCCCGAAGCTGGGCGACTACCCCGACGTCACCGGCGTCTTCGACGTCGACGCGATCGGCCTCACGCAGGTGGCGGCAAATTTGAACCGGGGCTATGACATCGGCGGGAACCCGATCTCCCCTCCCACGGGCATCCTCATCGGCGTGGGCGCAAACCCCTGCGCAGTCGACCCGGAGCGGGAGATCGACCGCTACTTCCGCAAGATCGACGCCGGCGCCGAGTTCGCCATCACGCAGCCCGTGTTCGACATCGAGGCCCTCCTGCGGTTCCTGGACCGGGTGGAGCGGCACCCCCGGCGGATTCCCGTCATCGCCGGGATCTGGCCGCTGGTCAGCTACAAGAACGCCGAGTTCATGAACAACGAGGTCCCGGGCGTGGTCGTCCCGCGGGAGATCCTGGACCGGATGGCCCGTTGCCGGTCCAAGGAGGAAGGACACCGGGTCGGCATCGAGATCGCGCGGAAGATCATCGAGGAGATCTCGACACGCGTGAGCGGTTTCCAGGTGAGCGCCCCGCTGGGGAACGTGGAGACGGCGCTGGCCGTCCTGAGCGGGTAGGGGAAACCGTCCCCGAAAGATTCCTAAAAGTTGACAACCCTCTTCCGTGTTCCTGTAAGATTGTTGATATGGAAGAATCGCAGATGAAATTTTCCGAGGACCATCTCTGGGTCCTCGAAATGGGGGAAACGGCACGCTTCGGTCTTTCCGATTACGCGCAGGAACAACTGGGCGAAATCGTCTCCGTGACACACGCGGAAATCGGCAAATTCATCGAGCCGGGGGACATGATCGGGGAGCTCGAATCGCAGAAGACGGTCGTCGAGCTCGTCTCCCCCATTACGGGCACGATCAAGGCCGTCAACGGGACCGTTGTGGAAGACCCTTCCCTGATCAACGTGGATCCCTATGGGAAAGGGTGGCTCGTCGAGGTCGAGATCAACGAGCCCGAGGAGATCGAGCGGCTGATGAGCGCGGAAGAGTACGAGACGTTCGTCGAAGATTGACCGGTTCCGATAAAATGAAAACGGTCCGGAGGGTGATTTCCCCCGGACCGTTTTCATGGATCCGCAACGAAGGCGCCGCGCCTATTTCTGCGCCTGCTTCTTCTCCTTCCGGATCTTCTCCACGGAGGCCTGCGCCGACTTGAGGAGCTCGACGCTCAACCGGTAGTTGTGGGTCCCCCGCCCGTTGGTGACCGCGAGGTAGTTGGCCTCGGCCTGCCGGAGAAGGGTTTCTTCCGCGTCCACCTTGTTGCCCATCTTTTTGCTGCGGGCGACATATTCCTTCGCCTCCTCGAGCGCAACGGCGATGGCGTTCTCCCGCTTCGTGATGTCCTGCTTCCAGTCGAGGAGCATCTTGCCGTACTTTGCGCTGTGGCATTCCTCGCACTTGGCCTTGACGGTTAAAACCGTCTGGGTCCCTTTCTTGAGCTCGTGGCACTCGACGCACTTCGTCCCCGCCTGCGCCATGCTGTCCGCCTGCGGGGAGACCCCGAAGACCCTCACCTTCCCCTCGTAGAGGGCCTGCTGGGCCCTGTGGCAGTGGGCGCAATCGATGTCCTTGCTCTCGTGGTGGCATTTCATGCACTCGGACTTGGTGACGATGCGCATCTTGTGCTTCTCGGGCGAATGGCACTTGGAGCACTCGATCCCGACGTCCTGGACATGGAGCCGATGCGGGAAGTCGACCTCCATCTCCTTGAAGAAGAGCTTCTCCTTCGGCCCAACCCGCTGGTGGCACAGGGTCATGCAATACGAGGACGGGCTCGCAAGAATGGCCGGCTTGGGCGGTCCGCCCTCGATGCCCGCCATCCTGTAGGCCGCCGACACCTGATCGTAGCCCGTTTTGAGGATCTTGTAGGCATACTCGATGTTGTGCGCGCCGCGCCCGGCCCGGAGGAAGTTCAGGTTGGCGCGGGCGTCCGCGACGAGCGCCCGGGCGCCGGACAGGCCTTTCGACTTCGACTCCCCGGTCCCCACCGCCGCCTTCCCGGCGGCGACGACACGCTCCATTTCGGCGGTCAGAACACGCGACTCCCGGACCCAGTCGTCCAGCATGAGGTCGTACTTCTTCCCGTGGCAGGCGACGCAGCTTTTCCGCTCCGCCGTCAGCTTCTTTTCGCCGGGGAACGCGACCCCCGACTCGCGGACCTCGACCGATTTCGTGTGGCAGCCGTCGCACGCCACCTGGGCGGAGAACATCCGGGAGGGAGTGTCGGGGACGCCGCGCGCGCCCGCCCCCATGTACATCTCCTTCTGGTAGTTGTGGAGCCGCTTGTGGCAGGATTCGCATTTGACCTCGAAGGTCTTGACCAGCTCCACCTCGCCGTGGCGGATCGGCTCGTGGCACCGGAAGCACTGGATCGCGTTGTAGGTGACGTGCGTCCTGTGGATCGCCAGCGGATCGCTCTTCTTTTCCAGCCGCCCGACGTGGCAGTCGTAGCAGTGGGAGTCGTTCACCCTGCCGTCGCCTTCGGCCACCCGGAGGTGGCACTGCCTGCACTGGACGCCGATCTTCAGGTACGACTCGTGGGAGAACTGGAAGCCGCTGTGATCCACGGTCCGGGTCGGGGTGCCGTGGCACCCCGGGCAGCCGCCCAGCGCCTGGCCCTGGCTGATTCCCTTGAAGTGGCAAAGGAAGCAGACCTTCGTGTCGACGGAGATGTGCTCTCCCTGTACGATCGAATAGTGGCAGGTCGTGCAGCGCAGCTTCTCGCCGCGCTTGAGCTTCCCCATGTGTTCCTGGTGGTCGAACGTGATATTGGTGCCGAGCTTCGCCTTGCCCTTCTCGATCCGGCCCGCGTGGCACCCCGAGGCGAGGCAGGAGGAGTCGTTGACCTTGGCGTGCGGCCGGGGGTTGTACAGCCCCGTCCAGTATTTCAGCGTCGTTACCGTGATGAAGACGGGCGAAAAGGAGTGGCACTTGATGCAGGAGACGCCGGCGTGCTTGGACGTCTTCCACTGGGCGTAGAACGGGTCCATGTAGTGGCAGGCAACGCACGACTTCGGGAAGTACGCCGCGACGAAGAACGCGCCGTTGAATACGATGCCGATCCCGAGGACGATCGCGCCCAGGATCAGAAGCGACTTCCGGTGCCGGTGGACCGCATCCCAGACGTGAGTGAACATCTCCTTCATTGTCGGGCGACCTCCGCCGCCTGCTTGGCGCGCCTGGCCATGATTTCCTCATACTCGAGCGGGTGCTCCTCCTTGATCTCGTGCTCCGAGATCCGTCCGTGCCACCACATCAGGGTCCCGGGGAACCGGTCCGGGTTGAAGTGGACATTGTAGAAGTGCCAGATCACGATGGCCAGGGTGGCGAGCAGCGCCTCGTCGCTGTGCATCTCGTGGGCGATGTCCAGGACGAACTTCGGGAAGTACTTCATCGCGATCGACTCGCCCCAGAGGAACGCCCCGGAGCCGATCATGATAATGCACCCCCAGTAGACCGCCCAGTAGTCGAACTTTTCGATGTAGCTGAACCGGCCGAACCTCGGCTTCTCGCCCACCTTCCCCAGGAAGTAGCGGATGTTCTGGACGGCGTCCCGGAAGTCCTTGGGCGTCGGGATGAGGAGCACGAAGTCCCTGCGCCCGTCCCGGGAGAGGATGGTGTACAGCAAGTGGTGCACCATGAAGTAGATCAGCATCCCGGCGCCGATCCGGTGGACGATGGTGGAGTTGTGGATCCCCCCCCACAGGTTGATGACGAACCGGGAGAGGATGAAGTTGGGAAACTTGATCGGCATCCCCGTGATGATGAGGAGGATGACCGAGGTGAACATCACGATGTGCTGGAAGCGGAAGTTCCGGTTGAACCGCTGGAACATCTCCTCTTCCCCGTGGTGCTTCTCCTTGCGGCGCTCTTCCCGGAGCCTGCGCTCCTCCGCCCGCCGGTCGGCCGCCGTCCGGAGCCGCATTTCCCGCTCCATCTCCGCACGGACCCGCTGCCGGATCGTTTCCCGGATCTCGTCGGCCCGGGCCGGGTCGAGGCCGGCCGTCTCGCCGGAGACGGCGGCGTCGATCTCCCGCTCGAGGCTCTCCTGCGAAGGCTCTTTCTTTTCGTCCACGGACATCCCTTCTCTCCCTACTTCTCCCCGCGAAGCCGCTTGGTCCGCCCGTACATATCCAGCAGGATGTGGACGATGAGGGCCAGCATCGTGCCGATGGTGAGGTATTTGAAGAAGGAAGCCACGTAGTAGACGATGCCCGCCTCCTTCTTCTTGGCGTCTATGTGCATTTTCCCCACGGCGAAGTTGGGGTTCGCCCCGGGGTGGCACTTCCCGCAGGTCTTCGGGACGTTTTTCGGGTTCACCGAGGACAAGGGGTCCGCTTCGGGCCGGATCTCGTGCGTGCCGTGGCAGGAGGAGCAGTTGGCCACGGTCCGCGACCCGAACTGGCTCGCCACGCCGTGGAACGACTCCTTGTAGGTCTCCACCTGTTCCGTCTCGATGCCGAACTTGCTCATGATCGACACCGAGCCGTGGCATGTCGAGCACTGCTCGGCCACGTGGGTCGCAAACACGGTGGATTTGGGGTCCATACGGCCGTAAATCTTGTGCTCCCCGTGGCATCCCGTGCACGACGGCGCTTCCTTGATCCCCCTTGCGACCGCCACCCCGTGGATCGAGGTCTTGTACTGGGCGTAGATCTGGATGTGGCAGTGCCCGCACGTCTCCGCCACTTTCCCCTGCGAGACCAGGGACCCATCGTTCTTCGCCTTGAGGATGAAATGGCTGCCGTGGCAGTCCTGGCACAGTGGAGCTTTCGCGTTCCCCCGGGCGATCGCCTTCCCGTGAACGGAGTCGAAATATGCGAGGTAGCCGTCCGACTGGGGGGCCCCCTCGGCGTTCCCCTTATAGTGGCAGTGGGTGCAGGTCACCCGGTGCGGACGCTCCCGGTGGGGAATCTCGCTGATATCGAAGTGGCAGTCCACGCAGCCCTTCATCTCGTGCACCGAGCCCTTCAGGCTGTCGGCCGTCGCGAACAGATCCCGGATCTTCCCGTCCACGAGGATCTTCCGGAACTCCGGCTTGCCGTGGCAGAGGGTGCACTTCTCCAGAGAGATCAGCGCCTCCGCCCGACGCGGCAGCCCCGGCGCGCACGATCCCAGGAGGGCAACGACCATCGCTGCATAGAGGACCGTTCCCTTCATAGAACCCCTTCCTGTTTCAGTTTTTCGTACTCCAGCGGGTGCTCCTGGCGGAGCCATTCCGCGTCGACCTTTCCCGTCAGCCAGGCGTTGTTCATCGGGAAGACGGAAGGGTGCAGGTGCTCGTTGTACAGGTGCCAGAACAGGAGGATGACGAACGCCAGCAGCCCCTGGTAGCCGTGGACGATGAGCGTGATGTCCAGGACGACCTTGGGGAGGAACCGCATCGAGAAGGTCTCCGCCCAGAGGATGAGGCCGGTCACCGAGATGAAGAAGACGCCGAGCGTCGCACCCCAGTACTGGAACTTCTCCTTGTATCCGTACTTGCCGAACCGGGGATACTCCCCTGCGGTCCCCAGGTTGTATCGGATCGCCTGGAGGAAATCTGCGAAATCCCGCCGCGCCAGGAGGAACTCTCCGAGCTCCTTCTTTCCCTCCCGGGTGAACAGCATGTAGAAGGCGTGGAAGACCAGCTGGCCCATCAGGAGGGACGCCGCTGCGCGATGGAGGAACCCGCGGTACAGGAAACCGCCTTCCAGGTGGATCAGGTTCCGCCCGAGCCAGTTCTCGTGGTACATCAGGGCAAAACCGGTCAGCGCGAGCACGAGCAGCGTGACCATGAGGAGCGCGTGCTGGACCCGGAACAGGAAGGACATGCGGACGATGGAAACGGACTTCGGGGTCTCGGCGCTCGTCGACGTCATCCCTTTCCCCCCTCCTCCATCCGTTTGCGGCGGCGCCTGCCAAAAAGCTCCAGCCCGACGTGGAGGACGAACAGCGTCACCAGCACGGAAATGAAAATCGTGTAGAAGACCCGCACGGCGAACACCCCCATCGCCTTCTGCGGGGTCACTTCCACGTGTATCATCCCCTTCGCAAAGTTCGGCCCCGCGTTGGGGTGGCACTTCCCGCACGTGCGGGGGAGGTTCGCCTTGTTCACCCGAGACGCCGGGTCGGCCGAGGGGAGGATGTCGTGGAAACCGTGGCACGAGGCGCAGTTGGCGGCCTTGGTCATCCCGTACTCCAGGGCGATCCCGTGAAAGGAGTCCATGTAGGTCGCGAACCGCTTCTTGGGCAGGGCGTACCGGCTGGAGATCCCTTCCTTTTCGTGGCAGGCGGAACAGGTCTTCGGGATGTTCTTGGTGAAAACCGACGACGTCGGGTCGCTGATCTTGGTGATCTTGTGCTCCCCGTGGCAGTCCGTGCATACGGGCGACTCGGCGATCCCGCCGCGCATCCCCTTCCCGTGGATGCTCCCATCATACTGCTCCAGGATGCCGGAGTGGCACTTCCCGCACATCGTCGGGACGTTTTGCCGGTGGGTGGCGGCGCGTGGCTGGTCCCCCGGGAGGATCGCATGGTTGCCGTGGCAGTCCGGGCAGACCGCAGTCCCCAGCAGGCCCGACTTCTTGAGGGCCATCCCGTGGACGCTCTTCTCGTACGCCTCCATCACCTGCCGGCCGGGCAGCCGGTACTGCTCCTCGATCGCGCGGTCCTTGTGGCACTTGAGGCACACGCCCACGATGTTCAGGCGGAACGTCCTCGAGGCGGCATCCCGGCTTTTGCGGATGTCGTGCTTCCCGTGACAGTCGGAACACCATGCGGCCTCGTGGGCGCCTTTCGCGTGTCCCTTCCCGTGCGTGCTCCGGGAGTAGGACTTCTCCGCGTCCGGGTGGCACTTGACGCAAGAGACCCTCTCCAGTTTGCCGTGGGGGGATTTCGCGCCGGCGTGGCACATCGTGCAGGCTCCTTTTCCGTGCACGGATCCCCGGTACGCCTTCTCATCGACGAACAGCGACAGCGTTCCCCCGCCGGGGAGGGATTTCTCGATCGTCTTGTCGCCGTGGCACTCCATGCATTCCCCCCCGACAAGGGCCGAGGCGGCTGCGGTCCCGGGCTGCAGGAACATCGCCGCGGACAGGACCACGGGCAAGAACAGCATCTGCAACCGTTTCATGATCCCTCCGGGGCGATCCGTGTGGTTTCCGGCGCCGGGGCCTTCCCCGGCAGTGAAGCCGCGTCGATTTCCTCAAGCTCGAGCGCGTGCTCACGCTCCATGTGGTGCCGGGAAAGTTTCCCGTCGATCCAGGTGAACGAGAGCGGGGCGAAGTCGGGGTTGATTATCACGTAATACAGATGCCAGACGATGATCGCCAGGGTCGCCAGGATCGCCTCGTAATAGTGGACGATCGTCGCCACGTCCAACCCCCACATGGGAAGGTGCTTGAGCGTCTCGCCCTGGAACCAGAGCAGGAACCCCGTGACGACCATGACGATCGATCCCCACGCCAGCGCGAGGTACTCGGCCTTCTCGATGTAGCTGTACCGGCCGAACTTCGGCTTGCGGGCTGAGATCCCGGCATAATATTTGAGCATCTCCACGACGTCCCGGGCGTCCTGCAGGCGGGGCATCATCCGCGCGAATTGATCGCGCCCCCTCTCCGTGAAGATCACGTACAGCAGGTGGTAGATGCAGGTCGCCACCATGAGGACGGCGGCCACCCGGTGCCCCGTTCCCCTCAATGCGACGTTCGTCGCGTCCGCGAGGAACGGGATCGACCACTTGAATTTCAGGGCGAAGCCGGTGAGGACGAGGGCGAAGAACGTCGTCAGGATGAGGAAGTGCTGGATCCGCTCCGAGGCGTTCATCCGCTCGTACCCGGGATGCTCCCACTCCCTCCGCTTCCGGTAGATCTCCTGCAGCTTCCGAAGGTAGTCGGCGCCGTTGTGGAGCAGCATCCCGCCGATAACCACGGCGATCATCCAGATGTAGATCTTCTCCACCCAGAACTTGACCTGTCCCCCGATCCCGCCCGGGCCCACGTGGATGTTCCCCTTGGCGAAGTTCTCCGTGGCCCCGGGGTGGCATTTCCCGCAGGTGACCTGGAGGTTCTTCATGTTGACGGTCGAGCGGGGGTCGGAGGAACGGAAGATCTCGTGGACGCCGTGACATGAGGAGCAGTCGGCCACCGTCTTATCCCCCAGCCGCTGGGAGAGGCCGTGGAAGCTCTCCTCGTACCCCTTCACTTTTTCGATGGAGATCCCGTACCGGCTGGAAAGCTTCTCCGCGGAGTGGCAGGAAGGGCACGTCGTCCGGGATACCGCCTCGAACGAAACCGAGGAACCGGGGTCGGACGCCTGCCGGATGTCGTGCTCCCCGTGGCAGTCCGTGCAGCCCGGGGCGTCGGGGACGCCGCGGGCGAGCGCCACCCCGTGCACGCTGTCCCGGAAGATCGCGAAGACGCCGTAGTGGCACTTCCCGCAGGTGGCGGGGATGTTCGTCCGGAAGATGGGCGAGGAGGGGTCGAGCCGGTCCTTGAGATCGTGCGACCCGTGGCAGTCGGTGCAGGTGGCGGACTTGTTCAGCCCTTTTTCGACGATCGCCCGGTTATGGATGCTCTTCTCGTACATGCGGGCGGCGCCGGGGATGGGGATGTCGGACCGGTCGGTCACCTCCCGGATTCCGTGACACCGCGTGCAGGTCGCCGCGAGGTTCCGGAAGTAGACCGGGGAAGTGGAAACGGACGATTTCGGGATCGCGTGCGCGCCGTGGCAGTCGAAGCACCGCGGGGTATCCGCCTTCGCACCCTTGCCGTGCACCACCACGTGCCGGCTCTTCTTGTAGACCGCCGCCGCCTCGGAGTGGCAGCCCGAGCAGTCGACGGGGTCAAGCCGGGAGTTGTGGGGGAGGTCCTTGATATCCCCGTGGCAGGTGGTGCAGGAAAGGTACGAGTGCACCGAGGCCTTGTACTTGCCGGGGTCGACGTGAAGGGAGATCCCGGGGAAGGGCGCCACATTGCGATGTGCCTTCTCCGGCCCCCCCGCCTTGACGTTGCCCTCCTTCTCCTTTGCCGACCACGTAAGGATCCCGGAATCGCCGTGACAGTCGTAGCATTGCCCGTTGTCCAGGGCCCAGGCTGCGGAACGGGGAGCCATTGCGAACAGGCAAAGCGCAAGGAAGACAACCGGTACGAGGATGCGAAACGAGTCCCTGCGCAGGGGAACCATGGACGAGCCTTTCTTTATCCGGATATTTGGTGGTTTTCGACGGAAGCCGACAAACGATATCCGTTATCGCCATTGTCGACTGAATACATACTGCAACCCCAAACGATAATCAAGCCGAAATTTCGAAAGGCCTTTGCCCCCCCTTCCCCCGCTTTGAAAAAGGGGTTTGTTGGAGGAGGTCCTTTCGCTGGTGGTGGAGAATTCGCTAAAAGGAGATGGGACCGGCCGCGGAGGAGCCCCTGTCGCGGGCCCGATGGCTTCCCGACCGCACGCCAGAGGAAATTGTTTTTAAAAACAAGGCGTTTCCAGACGACCTCCCGAACAAGATCCGACGCATCATCCGAATCATGCTTGATTAACTATGTTCTATTATTGGATAACCACCCTGAAATACGATGGTTGGTAATAATTTTTATTTTGCCCGCGTTTTTCTTGACAGGATATGGCGAGCACCATATCTTGTATGAGTGTCGCCGGAAGGCCACAAGATAAGCCATCCTATCAATTGGACAGGCACTCTCCCCAAGGGGAATACCGTCCCGATGGAGTAGACGAATGGATCTGAACGTGCCCGCCCCTGTCGCTGCCCCGGCCCCTCTGCCGGAAATCACCGCGCGCGCCGCGGGGAAGGCGGTTCCCGAGCTTCCGCCGAAGGAATGGATCGAGCGGATGTTCCGGAAATACGGGCCGTTGCCGGTCTCCGAGAACGCCCGGAAAGTGCTCGAACGGCGGTATCTCAAGATCGGCGCCCCGGGGGATACCCTGGAGACGCCCGAGGAGATGATCGCCCGGGTGGCTTACAACATCGCGGCGGCGGAAGGATTTTACTACGGCACCCTCCCCGAAGTCGTCCTGCAGCGGGCGGAGACGTTCTATGCCCTGATGATCCGGCTGGATTTCGTGCCCAATTCCCCCACCCTCATGAACGCGGGGCGGGAGCTGCAGCAGCTGTCGGCCTGCTTCGTGCTGCCCGTCGAAGACTCGATGGAATCCATCTTCGAGGCGGTCAAGAACACCGCGCTCATCCACAAGAGCGGCGGGGGGACCGGATTCTCCTTCTCCCGCCTGCGCCCGAAGCACGACGTGGTCAAGTCGACCAAGGGGATCTCGTCCGGCCCCATCTCCTTCATGACCGTTTTCGACGCGGCCACCGAGACGATCAAGCAGGGAGGGACCCGCCGGGGCGCCAACATGGGGATTCTCCGGGTCGACCACCCCGACATCCTCGAGTTCATCACCTGCAAGACGAAGAACGACCGGCTGAACAACTTCAACATCTCCGTGGCGCTGACCGAGGAGTTCATGAAGGCGGTGGAGGCCGACGCCGAGTACCCGCTCGTCAACCCCCACTCCATGGAGATCGCCGCCCGGCTCAAGGCCCGCGAGGTGTTCGAGAAGATCGTGGACTCCGCGTGGCGCAACGGGGAGCCGGGGATCATCTTCCTGGACCGGATCAACCGGGACAACCCCACCCCCCGGCTCGGCGCGATGGAGAGCACGAACCCGTGCGGGGAGCAGCCTCTTTTGCCTTACGAATCGTGCAATTTGGGCTCCGTCAACCTCGCCAACATGATCCTGGGGGAGAACGGCGGCGCGCGGATCGACTACGAGAAGCTCAAGGCCGCGGTCCACGCCGCGGTGCGGTTCCTGGACGACGTCATCGACAGGAACAACTATCCGCTGAACGAGATCCGGCAGATGACGATGGGAAACCGGAAGATCGGGCTGGGGGTGATGGGATTCGCCGACATGCTGATCCGGCTCGGCATCCCCTACGACTCGGACGAGGCGCTGGCCGTCGCCCAGGAGGTCATGAACTTCCTCCAGGAGGAGTCGGTTTCGGCCTCCTGCCACCTGGCCCGCGAGCGGGGGCCGTTCCCGAACTACGGGATCAGCGTCTTCCCCGAGCGGGGCGGCATCCCCCGGCGCAACGCCACGACGACGACGATCGCCCCGACGGGGACCATCAGCATCATCGCCGGCTGCAGCAGCGGGATCGAGCCGGTCTTCGCCCTGTCGTTCATCCGCAACGTGATGGACAACGACCACCTGGTCGAAGGGCACCCCCTCTTCGAGGCGGAGATGCGGCGGCGCGGGCTCTATTCGGTCGAGAAGATGAAGGAGATCTCGCAGTCCGGCTCGCTGCGGCACGTGGAGGGGATCCCCGACGAGGTCCGGAGGATCTTCGTGACGGCGCACGACATCTCCCCGGAGGCGCACCTGCGGATGCAGGCCGCCTTCCAGAAGTTCGTCGACAACGCCGTGTCCAAGACGGTCAACTTCCCCGCCGAGGCGACCCGGGAGGACATCCGGAAGGTCTTCGTCCTGGCCTACCGCCTGGGCTGCAAGGGCGTCACCGTCTACCGGGACAGAAGCCGCGACGAGCAGGTGCTGAACATCGGCGAGGTCAACCGCAAGGAGGCCGCCGCGTCCGGGGTCCCCGAGGCCGAGCCGGGGTTCGTCTCCCCGCGGCCCCGCCCCGACACCCTGCTGGGCGTCACCAAGGAGATGAAGACGAGCTGCGGGAAGCTCTACATTACGATCAACCGCGACCGCCAGGGGATCTTCGAGATCTTCAACCAGATGGGGAAGGCCGGCGGGTGCGCGGCTTCCCAGTCCGAGGCGATCGGGAGGCTCGTGTCCCTGGCCCTCCGCTCCGGGGTCCAGCCCGACCAGATCATCAAGCAGCTGAAGGGGATCTCCTGTCATCTCCCCGCCTGGGGCGGAAACGGCGGGAAGATCCTGTCGTGCGCGGACGCGGTCTCCAAGGCCATCGATTGGTACATGGAGAACGTCGACACGATGTTCGCCGGACTCCCCGGACCCGCGGGAGATCCCGAACTTGCCGCTTCTTCCCAGGCGGCCCCTTCCCGTGCCGAGGACCGGGAGATCGCGCGCGGCGCCTGCCCCGACTGCGGAAGCCAGGTCGAGATGCAGGAGGCGTGCCTCAAGTGCCGATCGTGCGGGTGGTCGGAATGCTGACGGGCGGGGACACGCGTAGAACCAATAGCACACTCGCCATCGCGGGATTCCTCGCGCGGCGCCGCTTCTTCCCTCCGCCCCGATAGGAATGTCCCTCTCTGCACCGTTCGTGACGTTTGAGGGGATCGAGGGGTCCGGAAAGACCACCCAGGTCCGGCGGCTGTCCGAATATCTCAAGGAAAGGGGAATTCCCCACCGGGTCACCCGGGAGCCGGGTGGCACTCCCCTCGCCGACGAAATCCGCTCCCTTCTACTGTCGCCCCGGGAGGAGCCCGTCTTCCCGGAAACCGAACTGCTCCTGTACGAAGCCGCCCGGTCGCAGCACGTCCGCGGGGTGATCCTGCCGGCGCTGATTTCCGGGCAGGCGGTGCTGTGCGACCGCTTTTACGACGCCACGACGGCCTACCAGGGGTTCTCCCGGGGGATCGAAGGTCCGCAGGTCGAATGGCTGAACGCCTTCGCGTCCGGCGGGCTCTCCCCCGACCTGACCTTCCTCCTCGACGTGTCCCCGGAGGACGGGGCCGCCCGGATCCGCGGACGCGGCACCCGCCCGGACCGCATCGAGTCCGAATCCTTCGAGTTCCACCGGAAGGTGCGCGAAGGATATCTGCGCCTTCAAGCGAGCGATCCGGACCGGATCCGCCGGATCGACGGTTCCCTCCCGGCGGACGACGTCTTCGGCCGCATCCGCGAGACCGTGTCGGCACGTTTCGGATGGTAGGGAACTTCTCCTCCCTCCGCGGGCAGGATCGGGCGATCTCCCTTCTGCGCCGCTACCTGGAGACGGGGAACGTCCCGCCCGGCCTCCTCTTCCATGGAGAGGAGGGGATCGGCAAGGAGAGGGCCGCGCTCGCGTTCCTCGCCGCCCTTTTCTGTCGCGACCGGACCCCCGACGGCGGATGTTTTGCCTGCCCCGAGTGCCGTCTGCTCGCTTCCGGCGCCCATCCCAACCTCCTGCGGATTTCGCCGGAGAACCACTTCATCCAGATTGCCGGGATACGGCGGCTCAAGGAGGAGCTCTCGCTGAAGGCGTTTTCCGACCGCGCGCGCGCGGCGCTCATCTGCCCGGCGGACCGTATGACCCTGCAGGCGGCCAACGCCCTGCTGAAGACTCTCGAGGAGCCCCCGCCTGCGACGCACATCGTGCTTGTGGCCCACCGGCTTTCCCGGCTTCCCCCCACGATCGTCTCCCGCTGCCAGAAGATCCCCTTCTCCACGCTCTCGGAGGATGCCGTGGAGGAGATCCTCCGAGGCATCCCCGAGGCAGGCCCGCGGCACACCGTCGGGACGGTCCGGGCGGCGGCCGCCTGCGCGGGGGGAAGCCCGGGGCGCGCGCTCCTTCTTCTCGACGAGATGGAAGAGGGCCGCAGGATGTGGGCCGGCCTGTTTTCCCGCCTGGACCCGGCGAACGCCGCCGCAGCCGGCGAGACGTGGAGGAAAGGGGGGGAGCGGCAGGGGCAGATCGCCGTGCCCCTGTCCCTGGTGCGGGACCTGGCCCTCTTATCTTCCGGGGGGAAAGCGGATATAATAAACAAGGATTTCGGGGATCCCTTAAGCGCCGTCGCCGCCCGGAAAACCCCTTACGAATGGACCCTGGCGTTCCAGGCGCTTCTGTCCACGTCCCGATTGCCTCCCCAGGCCCAGAAGCGGCTGGCGCTGGAGGCATTTTTATTTGGGTTGCACGGAAAGGACTGAAACACGGATGGATCTTGCGGGAATCAGGCTCCGGGGCGTTTGCAAGATGCACCACTTCGACTGCACAGGGACTCCCCTGAAGCGGGGGGACTACGCCGTCGTCCAGACGGAGCGGGGACCGGTGCTGGGAGAGGTCGTCCAGCGGATCGACGCCCACGCTCCGGCCGTTCAGAAGTCCTCTTACGCCAGGGTCGTCCGGGCCGCCACTGCCGACGACATCCGCGCCCACCAGGAAAACGCGCGGCGCGAGGCGGAGGCCCACTCCTTCTGCCTGAAGCGGATCGAGGCCCGGGAGCTGCCCATGAAGCTGGCGCGGACCGAGGTCCTGCTCGACCGGAGCAAGGCGATCTTCTACTTCACGGCCGACGGCCGCATCGACTTCCGGGAGCTGGTCAAGGACCTGGCCCACGAGCTCCGGACGCGCATCGAGATGCGGCAGATCGGCGTGCGCGACGAGGCGCGCGTGGTGGGCGGGGTCGGACCCTGCGGGCTGGGCCTCTGCTGCGCCACCTTCCTCGGCGACTTCGAGCCCATCACGGTGAAGATGGCGAAGGACCAGAAGCTCGCCCTGAACCCGGCGAAGCTGTCGGGGGTCTGCGGGCGCCTGATGTGCTGCCTCATCTACGAGCATGAGTCGTACGCGCGGGCCAAGGCGTGCGGGACCTGCGCGGCGGGGAACGGCGCGGCCCCTCCCCCTCCCGACGCCGGCGAGGGCGACGACCTCTCGTTCCGGTTCGGCGACGAGGAGGACGGGGCGTCGTGAAGCCCACGTTCTACATCACCACCCCGATCTATTACGTCAACGACGTTCCCCACATCGGTCACGCCTACACGACGATCGCCTGCGACGCGCTCGCGCGGTACCACCGGATGAAGGGACAGAGGGTGTTCTTCCTCACGGGGACGGACGAGCACGGAGAGAAGGTCCAGAAGAGCGCTGTTCAGCAGGGCCTTGCCCCCCGCGAGCTGGCCGACCGCGTTGTCACGCGGTTCCAGGGGCTCTCTCCCGCGCTGAACATCACGAACGACGACTTCATCCGGACCACGGAGCCGAGGCATTACGCCTCCGTGCGGGAGCTGTTCCGCAAGTCCCTGCGCAACGGGGACATCTATCTCGGGGAGTACGAGGGGTGGTACTGCACTCCCTGCGAGTCGTACTGGACCGACCTCCAGATTCTCGAAGGGAAATGCCCCGAGTGCCGAAGGGCCGTCGAGAAGCGGAAGGAGCCCTCCTTCTTTTTCCGTCTCTCGAAGTACCAGAAGCCGCTCCTCGAATACTACGGGAAGAACCCGAAGTTCATCCGCCCGGAGAGCCGCCGGAACGAGGTTGTCTCTTTCGTGGAGGGGGGACTGAACGACCTCTCGGTCTCCCGCACCTCCCTCGCCTGGGGGATTCCCCTCCCGGACCACCCGGGACACGTGATCTACGTGTGGTACGACGCGCTCACCAATTACATTACCGGCGTAGGGTACCCGGACGGCGGGGAGAGGTTCGACACGTTCTGGCCCGCGGACGTCCACATGGTGGGGAAAGACATTCTTCGGTTCCACGCGGTCTTCTGGCCGGCGTTCCTGATGTCGGCCGGGGTTGCCCCTCCGCTGGGCGTCTTCGCACACGGCTGGTGGACCGTCGAGGGGCAGAAGATGAGCAAGTCCCTGGGAAACGTCGTCGATCCGTACGAGATGGTGGAGACCTACGGTGCGGACGCGTTCCGCTACTTCCTCCTGCGGGAGGTGCCGTTCGGCCTCGACGGGGATTTCTCGAAGAAGGCCCTTGTGCACCGGATCAACTCCGACCTCGCCAACGATTTCGGTAACCTGCTGAACCGGACGCTCGGCATGCTCGGGAAATATTTCGACGGAACGGTGCCCGTCCCCTCCCCCGCCGGCGAGGAAGACCGTTCGCTCATCGCCCTTGCCGGGGAAGTCCGCAACGCCGTGGACGGAGCCATGGAGGAGGTCGAATTCCACAAGGCGCTTTCGGCCGTCTGGGACCTTGTGAAGGCCTGCAACCGGTACGTGGACGCGTCGGCCCCGTGGGCGCTGGCCAAGGACGCCGCCAAACGGGAGCGCCTGGGGACGGTCCTGTACAATATCCTGGAGGCCGCCCGGATCTGCGTGCTGCTTTCCGCTCCCTTCCTCCCGGCCGCGGCCCAGAAAATGTGGGAGGCGCTTGGTTGCGCGGGCGCGGTCGAGAAGATGAACCTCGCCTCCGCCGGGGCGTGGGGCGGGCTCCCATCCGGCGCCACGCTGCCCCGGTCCGCCGTCGCGTTCCCCCGCATCGAAGAGTAGGACGATGCAAGCAATCGCGGCCCCTCGAAGCGCCGGATCCCCCTTCGGCTGCGCCGCCTCGGAGGGGGGCTCCGTTCGTGGCTCGCCGTGCGATGGACCCGCACGGCTGCGCTTTACCTCACTGCGCCCCCCTCCTGCGGCGGCTCCGCCGGACCCTTCTGCGGCGTGCGCCTTCCGGCACACGAGGAACTGAAGCATGTACTTCGACACGCACGCGCACCTGGATTTGGAACCGCTCTGCGACGCGGAAGGAGAAGTCGTCCGCCGGGCGCATGAGGCGGGGGTTACGCGCATCGTCACGATCGGCATCGGTCCCGAAAGCAGCGAAAAGGCGATCGCGATCGCCCACCGGCACACGGGCGTGTACGCCTCGGTGGGACTCCACCCTCACGATGCCTCCGCCTGCTCGGAACCTCTCCTTGCGCGCCTGGAAGAGCTCTCCCGGTGCGACAAGGTGGTGGGGATCGGCGAAACAGGCCTCGACTTCTACCGCGACCGCTCCCCCCGGGAGGCCCAGCGGGCCGCCTTCCGGGAGCAGATCCGCCTCGCCCGGCGGCGGAACCTCCCGATCATCGTCCACGACCGGGACGCCCACGACGAGATCCTCTCCATCCTGGCGGAGGAGAACGCCGCCGATGTCGGCGGGATCATCCACTGCTTTTCCGGGGACTGCGAAATGGCCCGCAGGGCGATCGGGATGAACTTCCTTATCTCCATCCCCGGCGCGATCACCTACAAGGGCTCCGGGACGCAAGCGGAGGCGGTCCGCAAGATCCCCCTGGAGAAGCTCCTCATCGAAACGGACTGCCCGTTCCTGGCCCCGCTGCCCTACCGGGGGAAGACGAACGAGCCGGCCTATGTCCCGCTGGTGGCGAAAAAGATCGGCGAGATCAAGGGGGTCGCCGGGGAGGACGTCGGCCGGGTCGCGACCCTTTCCGCCTTGCGGATCTTCCGCATCCCGGCGGAGGAGGAGGTCCGCGTCTCCTACAAGATCCGCAACTCCCTGTACCTCAACATCACCAACCGGTGCACCAACACCTGCACTTTCTGCGCAAAGCGGGACGACTACTACGTAAAAGGGCACTACCTGAAGCTGCCGGGGGAGCCTTCCGTCGAAGAGGTCGTCGCGGAGGTGGGCGACCCTACGGAGGTTGACGAGATCGTCTTCTGCGGGTTCGGGGAGCCGTTCCTGCGGCTTGCCGACGTCAAGGCGATCGCGAAGACGCTGAAAGGCAAGGGCGCGAAGATCCGGATCAACACCGACGGGCTGGCGAACCTGGTGCATGGCCGCAATGTTCTGCCGGAGCTCTCGGGCCTGGTGGACGCCCTCTCCGTCTCGCTCAACGCGCCGGACGCCGGGACGTACGCCAGGATCTGCCCCAACCGCTATGGGGCGGCGTCGTTCCCCGCTCTCCTCGACTTCCTCCGGGAGGCACCTCGCCACATCCCGTCGGTCGTAGCCACCGCCGTGGCCCTGCCGGACCTGGACCACGACGCCGTCCGGCGTCTTGCCGAATCGATCGAAGGCGTCACGTTCCGCCTTCGCCCCTACGCCGAGGTGGGGTAATCCTGCTCAAGCCTGATCGGATTGGACCCCGGTCTACGGAGAGAAAATTGTCAGGCCGGGCATGGGGAAATCTTTCTTGTTGTCGGTCACAAGGACGAGACGATGGATATGCGACGTCGCTCCGATAATGGCGTCCGGCAGGGAAACCTCACGCCCTTTGGCCCGGTATTTTGCCCGCCACTCTCCCGCCTGACGCGCCACATCAAAGGATACCGGAAAACACCGCAGCGCCCCGATCAACGCCTCCGTTGCCGGCCGTTCCCTCTCTTTCATTCCCGAATAAATTTCTGCTACGTTCACTGCGGAACAGGCCAGGAAGTGACCCTCTTCGGCCATCCTACGCATCCAGGAAACCGCCGCCTCCTCACCCCGTAAAAAGCGTATCAGAAATGTCGTGTCGAGCAGGTAACCTCTCAAACCTTTTTACCGCGGCGGTCCCACTCTCTCCGCATTTCACGGACGGCGGCAACAGCCCCTCCCTTCCTTTTCCATTCGGGATGATCCTCAGGCTTCCAGGCGCCGGCCGCAGTATCAATGGCGGCCAATAATCGGTCCCGTTCCAGCTTTTCCTCCGCAGCCTCCACGAGGAAACGGCTTCGCTTCCTTTTGCCGATCATCTTGTCGATCCGAAGAAGCAGATCCTCCGGAAGCACAACGTGCGCCCGAGTCGGCATAAATCCCCCAATGTCCCATAAGTTGCTTAACTTATTATCGCACACTCACCATAACGATATCCAGCGGGATTTCCGGCGGGTTACTTGTCGAATTTCCCGGAGAAGAGGTACCGCTCGAACATCCGGTTGTACTCCGTCCAGCGGGCCCCCTCCCGCAGGTCCTCGATCGCCTCGGTGAAGGCGTTGGCCTTGGCGTCCATGTTCTCAACGAAATGAAGCAGGATCGCCTCGAGCGTCTTGGGCCGCCGGGGGGAGCCGAACTCCAGCTCCCCGTGATGGGACAGGATCATGTGCGTGAGGAGCAACTTTCTTTCGGGCGGGAATCCCGCGATCTTCTCGCAACCGCGGGAGACCCACTCCGCGCCCAGGTAGATGTGCCCGAGCAGCCGGCCTTCGTCGGTGTAGTCGAACGTCCCCTCGTACGCGAGCTCCTCCACCTTCCCGATGTCGTGGAGGAGCGCCCCCGCCACCAGGAGGTCGCCGTCCACCCCTTCGTAGTGCGAGGCGAGGAAGCGGGAGATGACGGCCACCGACACCGTGTGCTCCAGCAGTCCGCCGATGTAGTCGTGGTGCAGGCTCTTCCCGCCCGGCGCCTGCCGGAAGCGGCGCGCCATGTCCGTCCCGGGCGGATCGGGAAATACGCTCTCGAGCAGCTTCCGCAGGCCGGGGTCCGCGACCCCCGCCACAAGCTCCCGCAGCTGCCGCCAGAGGGGATCGATCCCGCGCTTCGTCACCGGAAGGAAATCGCCCAGGTCCGGCTTCGCGCCCGCGACCTTCTGAACGTCGTGGACCTTCATCTGCATCCGCCCCTGGTACTGGATGGCCGTCCCGCTGATCTCGACGATGTCGTCCCGGTCGAACCGCTTCCCGATCTCCTCCGCGCGGTCCCAGACGCGGCCCTCGAACTGCCCCGTCCGGTCGCGCAGGGAGAGGTTCAAGTAGGGCTTCCCCGCGTTGCTCACGAGCTGCGTCTTGCTGCCCACCAGGAACAGGTCCCGGATCTGCTCCCCTTCCTTTATGTCCTTGACGAACTTCGTTTTTCCCATCGACGCACCGTCCTTATGTGGAGAATTTCTCGAGGATGCGGAGGGCACCCCGGATCCCGTCCACGGCGGAGGATACGATCCCGCCGGCGTGCCCCGCCCCCTCTCCCACAGGATACAGCCCTTTCAAGGTAACCGATTCATAATTCTCCCGTTCCATGCGGACGGGGGAAGAGGTCCGGGACTCCACGGCGTAGAGCGTTCCCTCCTGGGTGAGGAACCCGCGCAGCGTCTTCCCGAACGCCCGCAGTCCGAACCGGAGATCCTCTTCCACTTTCCTCGGCAGGATCCCGGAGAGGTTCGCCCGGGCTACCCGGGGGGCCAGCACCCTTCCACGGGACAGGTTCAGGTCCCTCCCTTCGAGGAACCCCATCAGATTCATCGCGGGGACCCCGAAATTCCCTCCCCCCTTCCGGAAGGCGCGCGCCTCGACCAGTTCCTGGAATTGGACGCCGGCGAAAACGTCGCCCTCGCCGAAGTCCTCCCCGGACACCGTGGCCACGATCCCGCTGTTGGCGAACCCGGAAGTACGCCCGTGCCCGCTCATCCCGTTGACGGGAATCCCGCCCGGCCCGGAGGACGCGGCCATTACCTCTCCCCCTGGGCACATGCAGAAGGAATAGATCCCCCGGCCCGAGGGGGCGCGCGCCGCCAGCCGGTAATCGGCGGGGGGAAGGACGGCCCTCTCCGAGGCCCTGCCGTACTGGATCCGGTCGATGAGCCCCTGCGGGTGCTCCACCCGGAAGCCGACGGCGAACGCCTTGGCGGACATCCTCACCCCCCGGGAGAGCAACATCCTGAGTGTGTCCCTCGCCGAGTGCCCGATGGCGAGCACGAGGTCCGCGCACGGGATTTCCTCCCCTCCCGCAAGGCGGACGGCCCGCACCCGTCCCCCTTCGGCCGCCACCTCCGCAACCAGCGCCCCGAAACGGACCTCGGCACCCAGCGAAACCAGCTCCTCCCGCATCCGGCGGCAGAAGCCCTTCAGGCGGTCGGTCCCGACGTGTGGCTTGGCTTCCGTCCGCAGGCCGGGCAGCCCCGCGAACTCCCCGAAGATCCCGACCACGTGGGAAACGAGCGGGTCGCCGATGCGCGTCGTGAGCTTTCCGTCGGAGAACGTCCCCGCGCCCCCTTCGCCGAACTGGACGTTGCTGTTGGGGTCGATGGTCCCCCTCTTCCAGAAATCCGCCACGTGGCGCGATCGCTCCTCGACGGGGCTGCCGCGCTCGAGAAGAAGCGGGGAGGCGCCGTAACGGGCAAGTGTCCACGCGGCGAACAGGCCGGCGGGTCCCGCTCCGACGACCACCGGCCGCACCGCGGGCTTGCGGACCCTTCCTGCCGGGAACAGGTCGGGCGCCGGCGGTACCCTCCGCGCGGAGCCCAGGCGGGAGCAGACCGCCTCCTCCAGGCCGGCCGTGCACAGGGAGAATTCCACCGCGTAGACCCGGAGGATCCCCCCCTTTCGCCGGGCGTCGAGGCCCCGCCGGAGGACGGAAAAATACTCCACCTCCTCCCCGGGGACCCCTATAATGGTCAGAACGCGCGAAAGGAGATCTTCCTCCGGGAATTCCAGCGGAACGCGGATGTCGGTAATGCGGATCGCCAAACGCTTTCTCTCCTTCCTTGTCCTGCTCGCCTTCTCCCTCGCGGCGACCTCCTGCAGGCCGCTCCTCAAGGAGGCGTTCAAGTCCCCGAAGGTCCGTGTTGCGGACGTGTCGCTCGCGTCGAACCCTCTCAACGATCTAAAGGGGCCGTGGGAATTCACCCTGACCCTCGAGGTGAACAACCCCAACGACTATCCGCTGGACATCGCCCGAGTCGCCTATGCAGCGATCCTCGGGCGAGAGACGGTCGCCGAGGGGGATTACCGCTCGGACATACGGATCGAGGCTTCCCAGGTGACGACGGTCAGGGTTCCCCTCAAGCTTCCCCCGGAATCCTTCCAGGATGCGGTCCGGCACGTACTGCAGGCCCGGCGCATCGACTACGAGTTCAACGGCTCCGTGGGCGTGAACGCTCCGGTCATCGGGGTCGTCCATATCCCTTTCTCCCGGACCGGCTCCTTCGATCCGGTCGATCTCCTGAAGAGGAAGGGATTCGGGTTTAATTGACGGCGCAGGGGGGCTTCGTCCCCGCAAGGACCGCGAGCAGGTTTTCCATGGCCAGCCGCCCCATCCGCTCCCGCGTTTCCAGGGTTGCGCTCCCTACGTGCGGAAGGAGCACCGCGGAGGGAGCGGCCAGCAGGTCCGGGTGCACCACCGGCTCCTTCTCGTAGACGTCGAGGCCCGCGGCAAAGATCTTCCTCTCCGCGAGCGCCTTCGCCAGGGCGCCCTCCTCCACCACCTCCCCGCGGGAGATGTTCACCAGGACCGCCGTCGCCTTCATCTTCCCCAGCCGATCCCGGTGGATGAGCCCGTGCGTTTCCCCGGTGAGGGGAATGCTCAGGACGACGAAATCGCTTTCGGCGAGCAAATCATCGAGCTTCCGGTACTCCGAGCGAAGTACCCTCTCCCGCTCCGGGGAAAGCGGCTGCCGGTTGTGGTAGAGGATGCGCATCCCGAACCCTGTCGCGCGGACCGCGATGGCGCTGCCGATCTTCCCCATCCCGACGATTCCGAGCGTCCTGCCGTAGACGGGGACTCCCAGGAACCCCCACGGATCCCAACCGGTGAATTTCCCCGCGCGCAGGGCTCCTTCCGCCTCGGAAAACCTCCTGGCGGCCGCCAACAGCAGCGCGAACCCGAGGTCGGCGGTCGCCTCCGTGAGGACGTCCGGCGTGTTGCACACGCGGATGCCGCGGAGGCCGGCCTCCGCCACGTCGACGTTATTGACGCCGACCGCATAGTTGGAGACGACCTTCAGCCCCGGGCCGGCCGCGTCCATGAGGGTCGCGTCGATCCGGTCCGCGAGGGTGCAGAGGATGCCGGCAGCCCCCGGAACCTGCCGAAGCAGTTCCTCCCGGGGCAGGGGAGAATCCGGGGGAGGGGCGGCGACGGCGGCCAGCGAAGCCAGACGTGACAGGGAAACCCCCGGCAGCCGCCGGGTCACAACCACTTTAGGGAGCGATGCACCCAAGCCTTTCTCCTGCTCCAAATAACGCATGCGCGTAAAGGACAAGAAGCCCGGCTTCAGCCGCGGCGCTCGCCAAGGCTCCTGCGAGCCGCCGGTTGCAAGCCGGATGCAGATGGAGCAACAATACGTTACCGGAATCGGACTGTCATCGGATAATATCTATAGACCCTTATCTCTGGTAATTATACAGGTGATGGAACGGGCGGGCAAAAACGACCCGATCGGCGACCTGGAGCTGAGGAGGCTGGGCTGCCCCCGACCGATTTGACAGGGAGGCATAAGGGAGTATAATTTAATTCCTTTAATTCCCCGGAATCGAAACTTCCCAGCAGGAGGACCGCGACATGGCCGTGAAGGTCGGGATCAACGGGTTCGGGCGGATCGGGCGGAACTTCTTCCGCGCAGCGTACAAGGACCCCGCGCTGGAAATCGTCGCCGTGAACGACATCACCGACGCCAAGACGCTGGCGCACCTCCTCAAGTACGACTCCGTCCACGGACGGTTCGAGGAGGAGGTGGGGGTCAAGGACAGCGCGCTCGTCGTCGCCGGCAAGACGGTCCATGTCCTGGCCGCCAAGGACCCTTCCGAGCTTCCCTGGGGGAAGCTCGGCGTCGAGATCGTCATCGAGTCCACCGGCAAGTTCACGGAGCGGGAAGGGGCGGAGAAGCACCTGAAGGCGGGGGCCAAGCGGGTGATCATCTCGGCGCCCGCGAAGAATCCCGACGCCACCTTCGTGATGGGCGTCAACGAAAAGACCTTCGACCCGGCGAAGCACTTCATCCTCTCCAACGCCTCCTGCACGACGAACTGCCTCGCGCCGGTCGCCAAGGTGCTCCTGGACACGTTCGGGATCGAGCGGGGGCTGATGACCACGATCCACGCCTATACGAACGACCAGAAGATCCTCGACCTGCCGCACAAGGACCTGCGGAGGGCGCGCGCCGCCGGGCTGTCCATGATCCCGACCACGACCGGAGCGGCCAAGGCGGTCTCCCTGGTCATCCCCGCGCTGAAGGGAAAACTGGACGGCATGGCCATCCGCGTCCCCACGTCGAACGTCTCGTTGGTCGACCTTACGGTGGAACTGTCGAAGGCGGCGACGGCGGAGGAGGTCAACGCGGCGATGAAGAAGGCGGCGGAAGGCCCCCTGAAGGGGATCCTCCAGTACGTCGAGGAGCCGCTGGTGTCCGTCGACTTCAACCACACCTCCTACTCCGCGGAGTTCGACGCGCTCTCGACCAAGGTGATCGAGGGGAAGATGGTGAAGGTCCTGGCGTGGTACGACAACGAGTGGGGCTATTCGTGCCGTCTCGCCGACCTCGCCAAGTTCGTCGGCGAGGCGAAGTAGGGGGATGCGCACCCCCCTCATCGCCGGCAACTGGAAGATGTACAAGACGGCGGGGGAGTCCGCGGCCTTCGTGAAGGAGTTTCTTCCCCTGGTCTCGGGCGTCGCGGGGGTCGAGATCGTCCTGGCGCCTCCCTTCCCGTCGCTGAGCGTGGTGGCATCCCTGACCGGAGGGACGAACGTCGGGGTGGCGTCCCAGAACGTCCACTTTGCCACGGAAGGCGCCTACACGGGGGAGGTCTCCCCCGCGATGGTGAGGGACGCCGGCGCGCGGTACGCGATCATCGGCCATTCGGAGCGGAGGCAATATTTCTCCGAGTCCGACGATTCCGTGAACCTGAAGGTAAAGGCCGCGCTCGCCGCCGGGCTCATCCCCATCCTGTGCCTGGGGGAGACGCTCCAGGAGCGGGAAGCGGGGAAAACGTTCGAGGTGTCGGGACGGCAGCTGCGAGCGGGGCTCGAAGGGATCGCGGGGGCGGAGGCGCCGAAGATCGTCGTCGCCTACGAGCCGGTCTGGGCGATCGGGACGGGAAAGACGGCCACCCCCGAACAGGCACAGGAGGTCCACGCCTTCCTGCGCGGGATCCTGAAGGAACGATGGGGAGCCGATCCCGCCGATGCGGTCCGTATTCTTTACGGAGGGTCCGTCAAACCGGAAAACATCGCCGACCTGATGTCGAAGGCGGACATCGACGGTGCACTCGTCGGCGGGGCAAGCCTCAAGGCGAACGCGTTCGCAGGCATCGTAAAGTTCAATTAACGGAGGAACCCGAGAAAACGATATGTACACCCTGGTCATCGTCCTTCATGTGATCGTATCCGTGGCCTTGATTCTGATCATCCTCCTGCAGACGGGGAAGGGCACCGACATCGGCGCCGTGTTCGGCGGCGGGTCGTCCCAGACCCTGTTCGGATCGAGCGGCCCAACCAGTTTCCTGGGGAAGCTGACGGCGGGGGCGGCGATCGTGTTCATGCTGACCTCCCTCTTCCTCGCCTACTTCGCCGGCGGCAGGTCCTCGCCCACGCTGATGAAGGGCGGGACGCCGATCCCGGCAATTCCCGGCCCCGCGTCCCCGCAAGGGCCTTCCCCGGGGATGCCCCCGGGCAAATAACCGCTGAACCTTTGTCTTTCACTTCGGGCGGCCGTTTCCTTGCGGCTCTTCCACACTGTCAAGACCGAAAATCCCCGGCGCCGCCCGGGAATCCCCCGCGGAAACCTGTCTGTCGGGAGACCGCTCGGGATAGAATGACCCGCATGCCGAAAAAATATTTCATCCGGGAGATCCCCGAAGGCGGGGGGAAGGTCGACTACGGGAAGGCCCTGAACCCGCGGCAGGCGGAGGCGGTCCTCCACGGCGACGGACCGCTCCTGGTCATCGCCGGGGCGGGAACGGGAAAGACGCGCACGCTCATCTACCGGGTCGCCAGGCTGGTGGAGCTTGGCCACTCCCCCGCTTCCATCCTGCTGCTCACCTTCACGCGCAGGTCCGCGGAGGAGATGCTCCGGAGGGCCGCGCTGCTCCTGGACCGGCGATGCGAGAAAGTCTCCGGGGGGACGTTCCACGCCTTCGCCAACAGCCTGCTGCGGCGCTACGCGAGCGCGGCCGGGTACGGCGAGAACTTCACCATCCTGGACCGCGCCGATTCCGCGGACCTCATCGGGTTGCTGCGGCAGGAGGTCCACGGGGGGCACCGGACCGTTCGCTTCCCCAGGAAAGAGACGCTTGCGGACCTGTTCAGCCGGGCGGCGAATCGTGAAGAGGACATTGCCACGGCCGTGGAGAAGGAGACGCCCCACTTCCTCTACTGCCTGGACGACATCCTCGAGATCTCCCGCCTGTACGGGGAGACGAAGCGGGAGCGGAACCTGATGGACTACGACGACCTCCTGCTCCGCCTGGCGTCCCTCCTGCGGGAGAACGAGGCGATCCGCCGCGCCGTCTCGGGGACCTACGGGCACGTCCTGGTGGACGAATACCAGGACACCAACCGGATCCAGGCGGAGATCCTGCGCCTCCTGGCCGCGGTCCACGACAACGTGATGGCGGTGGGGGACGACTCCCAGAGCATCTATTCGTTCCGCGGCGCGAACTTCCGGAACATCATGGACTTCCCGTCCGACTTTCCCGGTGCCAAGGTGGTGTTTCTGGAAGAAAACTACCGCAGCCGGCAGCCGATCCTGGACGTCACCAACGAGATCATCGCGGGGGCGAGGGAGAAATTTCCCAAGCGCCTGTTCACCTCCCGCACCGGGGGAGAGAAGGCTGTCCTGATGTCCGCCCCTGGCGAGCGGATCCAGTCCGCCTATGTCGCCGACCGGATCCTCGAGCTGTACGAGGAGGAGGGGATCCCCTTGAGCGAGATCGCCGTCCTGTTCCGCGCCGCCTACCTGTCCTTCGACCTCGAGGTGGAGCTCGCCAAACGACACATCCCGTACCGGAAGTTCGGAGGATTCAAGTTCCTGGAGACGGCCCACGTCAAGGACGTGATCGCCCACCTGCGGCTGATCGAGAATCCGAGGGACTCTTTAAGCCTCTCGCGGGCGCTCCTGCTCGTGCCGGGCATCGGGAGGAAGGCGGGCGCCGACCTCTCCCGGAAGGCGTACGAGGAGGCGTCCCTTCTCCCCGTCCTCTCTTCCCTGAAAACGCGGAAACGGTCGGAGGAGGCGGGGCGGCTGGCGAGCCTGCTGGCCGGGCTGGCAGGCCCCCGGGCCGATGCCGGCACGGGAAGCCTCCCGGTGACGGAGATGGTTGCGAGGGTGATCGCGTACTATCGGCCCCTGATGGAAGCGCGGTTCGACGACTACCCGCGGCGGCTCAAGGATCTCGACCACCTGGAATCGCTGTGTGCCCGCTACGGGACGCTTTCGGAGTTTCTCTCGGAGATCACGCTCGAGCCGCCCCAGGCGTCCGTGGGGGACATCGCCGCGCCGGACGGGGAGGAGGAGTTCCTGACGCTCTCCACGATCCACTCGGCCAAGGGGCTGGAGTGGAAGGCGGTCTTCATCCTCTGGGTCCTGGACGGGAAACTGCCGCTCTCCCGGGCGGCGGAGGACGAGGAGGAGATGGAGGAGGAACGGCGGCTCCTATACGTTGCCGCCACGCGGGCCAAGGACCTTCTGGTGATGACCTACCCGGTCAACATCTACGAGCGGGCGTCGGGGACGGTATTATCGAAACCGTCCCGGTTCGTGGAGGAAATTCCCTCGAGCGTCCTGCCCCGGTATGCGCTGATCGAGTGAAAAACAGGGACCGTCCCTACTCCTCGAACGGCTTCCCGCACCAGGAGCAGGACGGCGCCTCCTGCGGAACCCAGTGGAGGCAGTGTTTACACTGTTTCTCGGGGAGGAGAGCCTTCTTCTCCTCCTCCCCTTCCTCCATTTCGTCGTCGTAATATTTCCAGTCGTCGCGGGCCAATCAGAAGGACCCTTTCTCATTCGTGTAGGCCAGCCGCCCGCCGGCCAGGAGGATCTCGACCTGGTCGCCCTGCGCGATACGGATGGCGATCTCCTTGCCGGGCTTCTTTTCCCCTCCCGCATGGTGCACATCGATGATCTTCTGAACGATGTTCCTTCCCACGTGCGTCCTCCTCACCAAGTTGAGTGTTCTATCGGTTATTGCGGTGCGGATTCTGCCGGCGGTATCCCTGGCGGAAAGCCGTATCAGGATACGCAAACCGGGCGCCGAAATCAACCGTTTCGGAGAGGGGGCTCCTGGATCTTTTCTGGTGCCATGCCTTGGATGGACGAGGGGCCGTATGGGAAAATCCCCAAGCCGAGTGGGAATTTGCCTACTATGTCCACCAACCGGTATTGCGGCATCGTCGGATGAATTGCAAACTTCTTGTTTTCAAAGGAATTGCAGTTAGGCGCATCCTCCTCTTTCTGGGCATGCAACTTGCTGGTAGGAAGCGACATGCCACAGAAGAAAGTGCTCGTCGTCGACGACGATAACCTGATCTGCTGGGCGCTTGAAAAAGACTTTACTGGCCTGGATCTCGATACCTGTATCGTCGGAAACGCAGCGGATGCGCTCGCCGAGCTTCGCAGGCAGCGTTTCGATTACGTGTTCCTCGACATTCACCTGCCGGACATGAGCGGTTTCGAGATCCTCGAGGAGATCGACAAGATCTCGCCGGGCGCAACCGTGATCATCATGAGCGGGGACGCCAGCGAAGTGAACCGGCAACGCGCTTACAACGGCGGGGCGGTGCAATTCCTGGAGAAGCCGTTCGACCTCTCCGAGGTTCACGGCATTTTGAAGAGCACCGGCGAATACGCACAGAAAAGGAAACATGCGAGGCACATCTGCCGCATCCCCCTGCGCATCTCGATCCTAGAGCCCGCTCCCGAAGAAGCCCAGTACGACCTTCATAACCTGAGCGGCCAGATTGTGGATGTCGGTACGGGGGGCTTAAGGCTTCGAACGGAATATCCCCTGAGAGTGGGACAAGGCGTCCGGGCCCATGTCGCCGCCGGAAACGATCCGGTTCTGAAACTCGTCCCTCCGGAAGCCACCGCCGAAGTGGTGTGGGTCGCCACTGCCCAGGACTGCGTCACGGCGGGCCTGAAGTTCCTTTCCTGCTGACTTACTCCAGCCCGAACTTCTTGATCTGGTAGCGGAGGGAGTCGTACGTGACGCCCAGGAGCTTCGCAGCCTGGGTCTTGTTGCCCCCGGTTTTCTCGAGCGCCTGGAGGATGAGGCTTTTTTCCACATCGTCGAGCGACAGTCCCGCATCGGGGAGGGTGATTCCGGAGCCTGCGGACACCGTTCTCGCACCCCCTTTCCCGAACAGGATCTCCTTCGGGAGATGATCGGGGAGGACCCTCTCGTCGCTCTCCAGGACGACGATCCTTTCGACGACGTTCCTGAGCTCCCTCACGTTTCCCGGCCAGCCGTAGGAGAGCAGGAGCTTCTCCGCCTCCGGGGAAAAGCCCTTGATGGCCGAACGATTGTACTTTGTGGAGAAAAATTCGAGAAAATACCGCGCGAGGGGAAGGATGTCTTCCTGCCGCTCCCGGAGCGGGGGGATGTGCAGGGAAAAGACGTTCAGCCGGTAATACAGGTCGATCCGGAACTCCCCCTTTTCCACCGCCTCCTCGAGGTTCCGATTGGTGGTGGTGAACACGGTCGCGTCGATGGGGATGTCGTGTTTCCCCCCCACGTGCCGCACCTTCCTCTCCTCGAGCACCCGGAGGAGCTTGGCCTGGAGGTTCGGCTTCATCTCCCCGATCTCGTCCAGGAGGATGGACCCCTGGGAGGCCAGCTCGAAGACGCCCTTCTTCTCCGTCTTGGCGTCGGTGAACGACCCCTTTTCGTGGCCGAAGAGCTCGCTCTCGATGAGGGACTCCGGAATCGCGGCGCAATTCACCCCGACGAACGGCGCGTACCCGCCGGGACCCTCGCCGTGCATCGCGTGGTGGATGTACCTCGCGAACATCTCCTTGCCGGTCCCGTTTTCCCCGGTGATCAGCACCGAGGGAACGCCGGCCTGCGCCAGCTTCTCGGCCTTCTCCTTCAACTTCTTGACGACCCCGGTACCCCCGATGATCTCGTTGTAAACCAGGTCGGAGCTGATCTTCCGGAGGTATTCGACCTCCTGCTTCAGGTTCCCTTTCTCCACGATCGATGCGACGACGATCTTGACCAGGTCCATGTCGAAGGGCTTGGTCAGGTAATCCACAGCCCCTGATTTCATCGCCTTCACCGCGCTTTCCGCGCTGTCGTCCGACGTCAGCATCACCACCTGGGTCCCGATCCTTTGGTTCGTGATCTCCTTCAGGATGTCCATCCCGCTGATGCCGGGCAGCTTGAGGTCGAGCATGACGATGTCGGGGGAGAACGACCGAATTTTTTCGACGGCCTCGCCCGGATCGGTTTCCGCTTGGACGTCGTACCCCTCGCCCTTCAACGCCCTCGCAAGCATGGATACGATGAGGTCGTCGTCGTCCAGGAGGAAAACACGGCCTTTTGTCTTCATGCCGTCGACCCGGCAGCGGTTTTCAGGGGCAGTTGAATTTTAAATACGGTTCCGCCGGACGGTTTCCCTGTTGCCGTTATGGAGCCTCCGTGCTGCTCGATCAACTGCCTGGAGATCGCGAGCCCCAGCCCGGTCCCCTTGGGCTTGGTGGTGAAGAACGGCTGGAAGATCTTGTCGGCGTTCTCATCACTGATCCCCCTGCCCGTGTCCGAGATCTCGATATGGATGAGGTCGGACCCTTCTTCGAGGAACGTCCGGACTCCCAGTGTCCCTCCGCCCGGCATGGCGTCGAGGGCGTTCAGGACGAGGTTCAGGAAAATCTGCTGCAGCTGCATCGGGTCGGCCATCGTGTCCGGAAGCGGTTGAAGATCCTTCTCGATCCGGATCCCGTCGGGTCGGCCCGGCGAGATCGACCGGCTCTTCACGTAGAAGGTGAGGATGGTATTGATCAGGTTGTTGACGTTCAGTTCCGACATCTGGGGTTTCGCCGGCCGGGTGAAGTTCAGGAAGTTTTTCATCAGCGATTCGAGTCGCGCGACCTCCTGGCCCACCTTCTTTACAACCCCCCGGTCTTCCTCGGACAGGCCGGCTTCTTCGGACAGGACCTGCATCGCCACCTTGATTCCCGCGAGCGGATTCTTGATCTCATGGGCCAGCCCCGCCGCCAGCTCGCCTACGATCACCATCTTCTCCGTGCGCTGCATCTTCAACATCTGCTCCTTCAGGGAAGTCGCCATCTCGTTGAACGAGGTGGCCAGCTCGCCGAACTCGTCCTTCAGCCCCTCCACGCGGTGCTCCAGATCCCCGCCTTTCAGCTTCCGGGTGGACTCCAGCAGGACCTTGACGGGGCGCGTCAGTCCCGAGATGAAGATGAACCCGAGGAACGCGGATACCAATGGACCAAGCGCCACGAGCCCGTAGAGGATGTTCTTGGTGAGCTCGATCCTGTTCATCGCCTTTTTGGTAATCTCCCCGAGCCGGGAGGTCGTGATGTCGATCATGTCCCGGACTCTTGTGGTCAGCTCCTCCCCGACCTGGAAGGCAGCCTCCGCCTCCGCCTTCAGCCGCGAGGGGTTGGCGCGAATGGTCAGGACCCTGCTCAGGCCCTCCTTGTACTCCTTCGTCCGCCTCTTCAGCTCCTTGAGCCTTTCCGTCCCCTGCTCGGAATGATGGCAGTCGAAGCAGGTATCGATGATGTCCCCCATGTTGACGATATTGCGGAACACGGTATCGAACGTCCTCTCGTGGCTCGTGTCCTTCAGGGTCAGATCCGTCTGGATCCGCTGGATCTGGACGAGATAGTGCTCCCGCAGGATTTCCACCTGGTGGAGCGTGATCAGCCGGTCGAGATCCGCCGTGGCGGTGCGGATGGTGTGGACGACGTACACGCCGGCCAGCAGGAAGACAACGGAATAAACGGTTAGTCCTAGGACGATCTTTCTTTTCATCAGTCGTTGATGTAGTCGTAAGTGGCGAGGTTCTGGTGGATCTCTTCCGCATACTTCACGACGATGGCGTAATCCGCGTTCGCGGTTTCGATGAATTTCTGCGCACCGAACTGCTCCAGCACCTTCTTCCCTTCCGGATCCAGGTGCATGTTCAGCAGCGTATCCCTCATCCGGATTCGCAAGGATTCGTCGATCTCCTTCCGGAGGGCGAGGCCGTTCTCCGGCACTTCGGGGGATTTTTCCAGGATCACCAGCTCGTTCGCAATCCGGGGGTCCGCCTTCGCGAGCCGGTTGAAAACGGTATTCTTGGCGGCTCCGATATCGGCCTTGTTATTGAGCACGTCGAAGACGACGTCCTCGTGCGTCCCGGCGAAATAGCATTCCCCCAGGTATACTTTGCAATTCGATATCCCGTGAGAATGAAAGTACGCACGCGTGAGAAGGTAGGCGGTCGTCGCCTTGTCCACGAAGGCGAACCGCTTCCCCTTCATGTCCCGGAAGGTTTTTATCCCGCTGTCCTTCCTCACGAAGATCAACCCGTGGTAGGTCGAAGCGTTGTCGAGAGCCAACGGGCGCGCGAGGACTTCCACGCCCAGCTTCGCGTGGGCCAGCGCGTAGGCGAAGCTTCCGAAAAAGGCGCCGTCCATCCCCGCCAGCCGGAAATTGTCGATGATGTTCCCGTACCGCGGGAAGATTTTCAGCGTGACCCTCAAGCCTGTTTTCCCGGAGAGATAACCGGCCATGGGCTCGTACCGCTCGAGCTGCTTGAAGATGTTCAGCTCGGGAATCAACCCGATCAGGAATTGTTCCCGCGGGGGGACCTTCGCCTGAGACGGTTTTTCCTCCCGGGAACAACCTGAAACGGCCAGCAAGCACATCGAAAGGATCAACCAGCGCTTCATTTTTTTCGACGCGTTCCCATCCGCTGGGTGCCGGTGGGATCGCGCCCTCTTATCTCCTCGCCTATCCGGGAAAAAGCGGTCTTTGGGATGGTTGGCGTCCGGAACGGCATATTTTTTTATTTTAGCCCTTCATAAACCCCATCGGGGCACTTATTTTCTCGCGGCAAGGGTTCACGCACCCCTATGGATGGACGGAGAAGAATCCCGGGCCGGGGGCGCGGTCTTGCTTTCCTCGAAGAGGAATTCATGTACAAGTGCAACACCTTGGATGGATCTAGGGGCCGTACGGGAAAATCCCCAAGCCGATCGGGAATTTGCCCACCATTTCAACCAACCGGCATTTCCGCATCGCCTGATGAATTGCTAACTTCTTGTTTTTCAAGTAATTATAGTTAGGTGCATCCTTCTCTTTCAGGGCATACAACTTGCTAGCATAAAGCGACATGCCACAAAAGAAAGTACTCGCCATCGTCGACGATAACCGTCGAAGGTCAGCACATCCTGCCGGAAAAGGATCTTCACTCTTCCGCTTTCAGCGCGCATTCCGCGTTCACACCAACAGGAGGTAGGGGCGTAATGAAAGGAAAGAGATGGCTCTTCCCCGTCGTGCTTCTCCTTCTCTTCCTGGCTCCGGGGCCGGCCCGCGCGGCGGACGTCCGGTTCCAGAGCTCGACGCAGTACCTCTGGTACAACGACCCGTTCCTGGATAAAAACCAGAGCGACGTCGTGGAGTACCTCAAGATCGGCGCGACGGCGATCGACAACGCCGGCCGGTTCAGCGCCTTTGGGTACGGCCGGGTCTCCAAGCAGCTCGGCGCCGGCCAAGATGGAGTCTTCAGCGACTCGGACGATATCCTGGGCCGGCTCTACTACCTTTACGTGAACTACGCCCTTCCGGGGAGCCGCGGGGACATCCGGCTGGGGCGGCAATTCGTCGTCGTGGGCGCGGGTGCGGGGACGATCGACGGCGTCAGGGTCGACGCACGCAACCTGGGTCCCGTGGCGCTCTCGGCCTTCGCCGGGTACGACGTGCGGTTCCGGGAAACCACCGACCTGAGCCGGGCCGGGGACTTCCTCCTCGGGGCCTCGGCGGGCGCGTCGTTCCTCAAGGACGGGACGGTCCTCCACAACACGAATATCGAGCTGAGCTACCTGCGGAAGTACAACGATACCGACATTGTCCGGGAGATGCTGGGAGTCCACGCCGACCAGGGATTCTACAAGAAGGCGAAGGCCTACGTGGACTGGCGCTACGACATCCTGCACGAGGCCAGCAGCGAGCTCCTCGCGGGCGTAAAGCTCATCCCCTTCACCAGCCTGCTCACGATCACGGGGGAGTACTTCCAGTCGTACCCCAACTTCGACGCCGACTCGATCTTCACGGTCTTTGCGGTCACACGGTACAAGGAAGTACTGGGGCGGGTGGATTACATCGTCACTCCCCAGGTGACCCTCTTCGGCTCCTACACCCGGGCCGACTATGAAGGCCCGACGGCGGACATCGGCTCCCTGGGCGCCCGGTTCCGTCCGAAGCAGGTCGAGGGGCTCGGGATCCGGGCGGCCGTGGACGTCCGCCGGGGATACCCCGGGGACCTGACCGGCCTCGACCTCTCGGCCGACTACACCTTCAAGAAAGCAAACCTCGCAGCGGGGGTCGCCTACGACGTCTTCCAGAGGGATTCGATGACGGACGACTTCTCGGCGAAGAAGTACTGGGCGGGGGGATCGTACGAGGTGCGGAAGAACATGACCGCCAGGCTCCGGGTGGAAGACAAGGTGACCCGCCAGTCCGAGAACGAATTCTCGGGACGGGTCGCCTTGGATGTACGCTTCTGACGCCCGGTCGATAGAGGAGGAAAGACACTTGAAAAATCCGCTGATTCGCATCTTCCTGATCCTTCTCCCGGCGGTCATGATCGCGGTCACGGCGTTCGGCCGGGAGGACCACAAGGCCTACCGGGAGCTGAAGCTCCCCGAATGCGCCGAATGCCACAAGGATTCCGGGATCCAGCCGAACCACGGCAGCGGTTGGGACAAGGAGCACCGGGTCCTCGCATCGCGGCCCGACGCCCTTTGCGCTGAATGCCACGACCAGGGGACATGCCAGGACTGCCACAAGGGCGGGGGCATCAACGCGAATCTCTCCCGGAGCCAGTACAAGCGGGACATCAAGCCCGACAGCCACCGCAGCGACTGGGTCTCCATCCACCCGATGCAGGCCCAGACGAACCAGCAGCAGTGCGCCCGCTGCCACGAGCAGCAATTCTGCTCGAACTGCCACACGCGGCTTGGGCTCGCCAACCGGTCGGTCAAGGACCACAACCTGAGCGCCCCGTCGGGGCAGCGGTACACCGCCTCCTTCCCGGACGGGCACGCCGCCGAGGCCAGGCGCAACCTGGCGTCGTGCCAGTCGTGCCATCCCGAGGGGGACGTCTGCCTCACCTGCCACTCGGCCAGGACGGGGAACCTGCGCGTCAACCCGCATCCGAAGGATTTCAAGGCGAACCGCATCCGGTCCAAGAGCAACAACCGCTCGTGCCGGGTCTGCCATGACTTTTAACCGATATCCACCGACGGAGGGTTTCTACATGAAAAGGATCGGAATGCACATCACCGTCACCGCAAGTTTTCTCCTTCTGGCCCTCCTGGCCAGTTGCGGCGGGTCCGGGAACCGCGAAGGGGCGATCGGTCCGGGAGTCACCCCGACGGGGACGGTCCAGAAGGGAGACCCGGCCCTCGCCGCCGCCGGCGGCTACATCGGTTCGGAAGCGTGCAAGAACTGCCACCCGGACCAGTTCACCGGCTGGTCGAAGTCGCTCCACAACGCGCCGCTGAAGACCGTGGCCGAGCTTGGCGACGCCATCTTCGTCAACGACGCGAACGGGAACGGGCAGGACGACTTCAAGGACACGCTCGACTTCAACAGCCCTGCCACCGACAGCCTCATCGAGGCGAACGCGAACGGGACCGCCCTGAAGAACAGCCGCCCCAACGCACCGATCCTCAAAATCGTCAACGGGAAGCACATCATCAGCATCGCCGGCGTGGAGTTCGAGGTCCAGAGGACGCAGGGCGGAAACGGGTACTGGAAGCAACGGTACCACACCAAGGTCGGCAAGAGCTACTACATCTCCCCCGTCCAGTACAACGAGGTCACGAAAAAGTACGAGGCGTACAACGCCACCCATTGGTACAGCGGGACGAACACCCCCCGGTACACGCAGGCCTACGGCACCGACAACCTGGTCGCCCAGTTCGGCGCGCTGAACGCGACGGCGACCAAGCTGGGGACGGCGAGGTCCTGGGAGAACCGGTGCGCGGGTTGCCACCAGACCGGGCTGTCCCTCGCCTCCCAGACCCAGGCATACGCCGGCGCCAACGTCTCCGAGGTCGTCTCCGGCTACGTCGAGCTCAACATCGGGTGCGAGGCTTGCCATGGGCCGGGCGCCCAGCACGTGAACAGCAGCGGGAACCCGGCCTTCATCACCAATCCCGCGAATCTCGAGCGCCTCGGGGTCGCCGGCATCCGGCTCGCCGACCAAGTTTGCGGCAACTGCCACCAGCGCGGCGAGGGGAACGCCACGCTGGCGGGGATGTCGCTCAACCTCGAGTTCCCGGCCCGCCTGGTCGGGGGCGTCCTTACGTTCCCGTTCCCGGGCGAAAGTTCGATCGACAACTCCGCGGGAAATCCCTTCGTCATCCTCAACACAACGACGGCATACTACGGCGCCGCGTCCCCCACGCTGAGCATTTATACGGCATACCGGAACTGGTACTTGGGATACAACTTTCCGAAGTACATCGCATCCCTGCAGCACCACCAGGCGTGGACCGACCTGGAGCAGGGGCCGCACGGGCCCGACAAGAGCACCGACACCACCTGCTGGGGATGCCACAATCCGCATAAAGCAGCTGGGAACCCGAAGGCGAACCCCGGAGACGACCACCAGATCAAGGATTCCGTCACCCGGGATGGCGTGACGTTCGCGACGAAGGATTCCGACAACAGCCTGTGCCTCGCTTGCCACGCTGACGATTTCAGCCTGACGCCCAACGACGTCAAGTCCAACCCCGCCGCCGTCCGGACCGCGGTGGTCCGGCACATCGGAGAAGAGGCCGTCATGGCCCAGGCTCCCTACGACCCTGAGGGGACCGGCGTCGGCCGGTGCTCGACCTGCCACATGCCCAAAACCTCCTCATCGGCGATCCGCAAGACCTTCGGGCTCGGGCTGCAGGAAGGGGACATCCACAATCACTCGTTCAACATCATCTGGCCCAGCGTGAACGTCGTGGCCTACGACAACGGGCAGCTCAAGGTGAACGCCGCGATGGTCAGCTCCTGCTACGGCACGACCCCGTGCCACAGCAACGACCCCGCGAGTCCCAAGTACGTCAAGCCGCTCGCGGAATGGTCGAGGTCGGGCCACGCCGACTTCACCGGCGAGCCGTTCCGCCACTGGGACGTGGACGGGTCCATTCCGACCTCCTGCGCCAAGTGCCATAGCAAGTACGGCTACATCGACTTCGTGAAGGACGGGGTCGTCAACACCTCCGCCAAGCTGGGCAGCAAGATCTCCTGCGCCGCCTGCCACAGCAGTGACGGCGACGGGACCACGCGGTACGCCCGGCGCGCCGCCGGCGACGCGCTCGACAACGTGGTCTTCCCCTCAGGGGTAGGGAAGACCCTGGCCGATGCCAGCAACCTGTGCATGGTCTGCCACCAGGGCCAGGCCTCCAAGGTCCAGGTGGACACCGCCATCGCGAACGATCCCCTGGACAACTCGATCAACAACCTGACGTTCATCAACATCCACTATTTCGCCGCCGCGGCGACCTTCTTCGGCACCGAGGTCAGGGGCGGCTACGAATACGACAACCAGGTCTACTCGGGAAGGCTCGTCCACACCCCCGCCCGCGACACGTGCATCGAGTGCCACATGGGCAGGACGGCCGACCTGAACGAGAACAACCACACGATGTTTCCGAAGACGGAGTACTGCGCGGTCTGCCACCTGTCGGTCCCGGTGCCGGACAACGCCGCCGATGCGGCCCGCTTCCGGTCGATCAGGTTCCCTCCACTGGGGGGGACCGACTACAACGGGAACGGAAACGTAACCGAGGGGATCTACCGTGAGATCTGGGGCACCGGCGTCAATGGCACCGACAACGTCGTGAACCGGCTGCTGATTGCCATCCAGGCGTATGCGGCGGCGAACCGGCCGGCGCAGATCGCCTACGACCCGGCAACATACCCATACTGGTTCAAGGACAACAACGGGAACGGCAACGTCGACGCGAACGAGGCGGTCTTCGCAAACCGGTACAACGTCTTCGATGCCAAGCTGCTCCGGGCGGCCTACAACTACCAGGTCGTCCAGAAGGAGCCGTGCGGCTACGTGCACAACCCGAGGTACGTCCTCCAGCTTCTCTACGACTCCATCCGGGACCTGGACCCGGCCGCCGCAGGCACGCCCACGTTGCTCACCCGGCCGTGACCGGGCCGGCAGGAAAGGATCCGAAAAAAAGCCCCCGCTCCGGCGGGGGCTTTCCCATCGACGGGCAGGAGGACCTCAATATGTCGTGCGCGCGGGCGCGGACCCGTTATCGATTGTCATGCTTCACCGTTGTTAACAACCAACCAGACCAAAGGAGGAAAAGATGAGGAAGACGCTTTTATGGTTAGGGCTTTTCTCGCTGATCGTGCCGCTCCTGTTCTTCGGATGCAGCGGTTCGGATGGCGCCGCCGGCGCTCCCGGCGCTCCCGGCGCCGCCGGCCCTCCCGGTCCTCCCGGCGGTCCCGGGCCGGCGCTCCAGTCGAATGAGACCTGCTTCCTCTGCCACTCCGCGGGGCAACCGTTCAGCGTCCACGCGATGCACCGCCTCAACCCGACGACCGGGAACCCCCTGCCCACCGGTTCCGCAACGATCACCATCACTTCCGTCGACTTCGGCGCGCCCAGCGGGGACAACGTTCCCGTAACGGTGAACTTCACCTTCGCTGCGAGCGACGCCAACGGAGTCGACATCACCCCCAGCATCGACCTGCGTACCAAGTCCGGCTCCGGGATCAATGACAATCTCGCCTTCGTGTCGTTCCTCCTCGCCAAGATGGTTCCCGGCACGAACGGGGGCGCCGACGAGTGGAACGGCTTCGTGTTAACCCCCGGGGCGAGCGGCAGCGGGCCCTTCAGAGCGAACCGGCCCGACGGAGCCGCCGGAGCGGTCTTTACCGGAACTCCCGCCACCGGCGTCTACTCCTATACCTTCCCGACCACCGCCGTCCGCGTTTCGGACGGTTACGCCGATAACGTGCTCGTGCGGGCGGGAACACAGTTTTCAATAGGAAATCCCAATACGCTCAATACGGCAACTCTCAATCTCTTCACGACCGACACGTACTACCACACGACGTCCCGCAGAAGGCCGGCCGCGAACGCATTCCTGGACGTGGTGCCCCCGGTCGGCGGGGGGACGGGTGCGATTCCGGCGCCGGGCGCGTATCCCGCCAAGAACGACGTCTCCACCTCAGCCTGCAACGTGTGCCACGACCCGCTGGCGATCCACGGCGGCGGCCGCCGCGAATACAAGTTCTGCCAGATCTGCCACAATGCCAAGCTCGAGATCGCCGGCAACCCGGCCGGCGGGGGCTGGGATAACGCCAACCTGGTCAACCTCGTGCACAAGATCCACAACCACACCCCCAACACCCCCGGCCTCGTCCAGAATATCGGCGAACTCGGCAACTTCAGCGAGGTGACCTATCCCCAGGACATCCGGAACTGCACGAGGTGCCACCAGGGGACGGATGCCGACAACACCTACGCCAACTGGCAGAACCGGCCGACGCGCACGGGGTGCGGCTCTTGCCACGTCAACGTCAACTTCGCGACCGGCGGCGGTCACGGCATAGGCAGCATCCAAACGACTGACGCCAATTGCGTTTTTTGCCATCCGCCATCGGGTACGCTGCTTGCCATAAAGGAAGCCCACGCCACAGAGAACGCGACGCCCAACAACCCGCAGCTTCCCGGCACGCTGGTAAGCTTCGAGTACGGGATCGACAACGTCACGGTGGACGAGGGCACCAACGTGGCGACGATCAAGTTCTGGATCAAGAAGGACGGCGCTTTCGTGAATCTCGGCAGCACCACGATCACCCGTCCCAGCGGTTTCAGCGGCGGCCCGAGCTTCCTGTTCGCCTATGCGCTGCCGCAGGACGGGGTCGCAGAACCCCTTGACTACAACAACCTCGGCAGGACCGCGGGGCAGCCGGAGAGTCTCTCCATCATCGGCCTGCCGATCGTCGCGTTCGACAACGTCGGGTTCACGCAATATTCGGTACAGAGGGCGAACGCGTTCCCGGTCGGCGCGCAAATGCGGGCGGTCGCCCTCCAGGGGTATTTCACCCAGACCAACGGGGCGGACGTGGATGGCATCCCTGGACTGGATAACGTCGGCCGCCACACCTTCTCGGTCGTGAAACCGGTCACCGGCGACCGGGTCCGCCGCGTGGCCGTCGAGAGCGGTTACACCAACAGCAACAATCCGATTACCGGGACGCCGGTCGGCTGCCTGGAGTGCCACGAGATCTTCGAGGGGCACGGCGGGAACCGCGTCAGCAACGCGCAGGTCTGCGTGATGTGCCACAACCCCAACCTGTCCTCCAGCGGCCGCACCATCACGGCCAGCCCGATCAACCCCGACATCGTGGCCCTCTTCGGGAGCAATCCGCTGCAGTACCCCGAAGTCTCCAACAACTTCAAGGAGCTGATCCACGGGCTGCACGGGGCCGCCAAGCGGACCACCAACTTCGTGGACATCCGCAACCGCCTGGACGGCGTCCTCCTCCAAGGGGACGAGATCGCCTTTCCCGGCGACCTGACCCACTGCGGGAAGTGCCACTTGAACAACCTGTACCAGAACATCCAGACGACCGGCCGTTTTCTGACTACCGCGAAAACCACTACGGGCGCGGATAATACCGCGGCTAATATCAACGCGGCCCGGGCCAGCGTGCCGAACGCCACCGACCTGGTGAACACGCCGGCGACATCGGCGTGCGGTCATTGCCACGATTCCGACACGGCAAGAAGCCACTTCATCGCGATGGGCGGGTCGATCAGGGAGCCGCGCGGCGTGGCGGGTGTCACAGTGCCGCAGCTGTCGCTGGAATTCGTAGCTCCATAGGAGAAGGTCGGGAAACCGACCTTAAGAGCATCACCGGTTCGAGAACCCCCGGCCCCCGAAAGGAGCCGGGGGTTTTTTTTAAGCCACGAACCGAGGATCCGGGTGGAAGGAACGGAACGAGCGCCGGGGACGCGGGGCGGGACGTCGAACGATCCGGCGCCTGTCGCGCCTACCTGCCGGTGAACCTGGGCTTCCGCTTCGAAAGAAACGCCTTCTTCCCCTCGATCAGGTCCCCGCTCTCCATGCATCGGCGGATGAACGCCTCGGCCTCTTCCGCCTCGCCCGGGGGCAGTCCGCGGAACACCATGCACATGGAAAGAATCCGCTTGGTGCCGCGGATGGAGAGCGGCGCGTTGTCCGTGATCTCCCGCGCCATTTCGTACGTCACCTGCTCAAGCTCCTCGGGGGGGCAGACGCGGTTGACGAGCCGCAGATCCACGGCGCGGCGGGCGCTCACCTTGCGCGCGGTGTAGAAGAGCTCCTTGGTGGCGGGCAGGCCGATCACGTGGACAAACCGCATGAGCCCCGCCGGCCGGTAGATGATCCCGAGGCGGGCCGGGGTCATCCCGAAGGCCGCCTGGTCCGAGGCCACGCGGATGTCGCAGGCGACCGCCAGTTCCAGGCCGCCGCCGAAGGCGAACCCGTTGAGCATGCCGATCACCGGGGCGGGAAACGATTCCACCGTGCGGATCATGTCGTCGAAGGGGTTCGAGGAGAGCAGTACCTGCGCCTCGCCGGACCCCCCTGCGGGGATCGCCGTGATGTCGTACCCCGCGCAGAACGCCTCCCGGCCTTCGCCCCGCAGGACGACGCACCGGACATCCTCCGCCGCCAGACTCTCAAACGTTTTTCGGAGCTCTCCGAGGATTTTCAGGTTGAGCGCATTCTTTTTCGCCGGGTTCGAGAGCGTGACGGTCGCCACCTTCCCGTCCCTCGCGACGATGACCTTTCCTCCCATGGTCCCTCCATTGCCCCCCTCGTCGGGGCATTCGTATCTTTTATATGGAAAAAAGAACGGGCGCGCAATACGGAGACGGGGGACATTGACAACCGCGAAGCGGGCAATTATAATTTCAAAACGCTATTTTATCTTTGCCATCATCCTTTGGAAGGAGGACCCGCGACATGGCACAGGAATATCCGAAAGAGGTGAAGGTCAAGGACGGGAGCACGGTGGTGCTGCGCCCCTTCGAGAAAAAGGACAAGGACGCGCTTTTCGCGTTCTTCGCGAGGCTCCCCGAATCCGACCGGTTGTTCCTGAAGGACAACGTCACCGATCCCTCCGTCGTCGAGCGCTGGGCGACCGAGCTGAACTACGAGAAAGTCTTCCCCATCCTCGCGTGGAAGGGAAACGATGTGGTTGCGGACGCCACGCTCCACAAGAACCTCGGCGGCTGGATGAAGCACGTGGGCACCATCCGGATCGTGATCGCCCCGGAATACCAGAGGAAGGGGCTGGGGAGCGTCCTCGCGAACGAGCTGTTCCTCCATGCCCTCAAGTCCGGCCTGGAGAAGATCGTGGCGGAGATGATGGAGACCCAGCAGGGGGCGAAGAAAGTCTTCGAGAAGCTGGGGTTCAGGCAGGAGGCCGTGCTTCGAGGGCACGTGCGCGACCAGATCGGGGTCCGTCACGACCTGCTCGTCCTGACGAAGGATCTGGAGGAGTTCTGGGCGAACATCCAGACCCACGAGTACTTCTCCTACCCCGCCCGCGAGATGGAGGGCTAAACCGCCTCCAGGACAGCGAGTGCGGCTGCCGCCCCGGATGCCGCCTTCTCGATGGCGCGCGCGGCAGGCGCATCCGGATTCCGTGAGACGAGGGGGTGGCCCTCGTCCGAGGCTTCCCGCAGCTCCATCTGCAGGGGAACCTCGCCGAGGAACCGGAGCCCCATCTGCTTGCAGGTCTCCTCTGCCCCGCCGTGGCCGAAGATCTCGCTCCTGCCCGCGCAGTGCGGGCACAGGAAGTAGCTCATGTTCTCGATCACGCCCAGGACGGGGATCCCCACCTTCTCGAACATCCGGACCGCCTTCTTCACGTCGATCAGCGCCAGGTCCTGCGGCGTCGTCACGACGATGGCCCCCGCGACCGGGGTCATCTGGACGAGGGAGAGCTGCACGTCCCCTGTGCCGGGGGGAAGGTCGATGACAAGGTAGTCCAGCTCCCCCCACTTCGTGCCGTGGAGGAACTGCTCCAGGACCTTCATCAGCATCGGTCCCCGCCAGATGACGGGGGTGTCATCCTCAAGCATGAACCCGATGGAGAGCACCTTCATCCCGTTGTGCTCCGCGGGGAGGATCATCCCGTCCTCTCCCTTCAGCTGGTGGCCTTTCAGGGACAGGAGCGTGGGGATCGAGGGGCCGTAGATGTCGGCGTCGAGCAGTCCCACGCGGGCTCCCGCCCGCTGCAGCGCCACCGCGATGTTCACGCTCATCGTGGATTTGCCGACCCCGCCCTTGCCCGACGCGACCGCCAGGATGTTCCGCACGCCGGGGACGGGGCGCCTTCCCTCCATCGGGTCCTTCGCGGCCCGCACGTCCGCGGAAACGCGCACGTCCACCGCGGAAACCCCGGGGATCGACCTCACGGCCCCTTCCACCGCCGCCGCGATCTCCGACTTCATCGGGCAGGCGGGAGTGGTCAGAACGAGATCGAGCGAGACCGTACCTTCCGACACCGCCACGTTGCGGATCATGTTCAGGGTCACCAGGTCCTTCCCCAGCTCGGGGTCCATGACGTTCCCCAGCGCCGCAAGGACGGTCTCCTCCGTAACCGTGTTCGCCCGTTCCTTTTTTCCGAAGAGGCCCATTCCGATTCTCCTTGGCTGTTTTCAATCCCACCCTATGCCTTGGGGGCTTCCCCCTCCTTGACCCGCATCAAGCGCGGGTTTTTTCCAGTGGAGCGCCCCACCCGCTTCGATTATAGTCACATCGATGTCCCCTTCCGCCCGGAAACAGATGGGCCGCGCGGCGGCCCTCATGATGGCGTCCGTTTTCCTGAGCCGCATCCTGGGGTACGCCCGCGACGCGGTCATCGCCTACCAGCACGGGGCGACCCCCGAGACCGATGCTTTCTTCGCCGCCTTCACGATCCCCGATTTCCTCAACTATCTCCTTGCGGGCGGGGCCCTTTCGATCACGTTCATCCCGATCTTCGCCCGAACCCTCGCGGAGGGAAGGGAGGCCGAAGGGCATCGTTCCTTCTCGACGATCGCCACCATCATGGGCGTCGCGATGCTCTTCTTCGTGATCCTCGGGGAATTCCTCGCAGAACGTTTGATTCCATTGATCGCCCCCGGGTTCCCGCCGGACCAGATCGCCATCGCCGCAAGGCTCACGCGGATCGTCCTCCCCGCGCAGATCTTCTTCTACCTGGGAGGGCTGCTGATGGCCGTCCAGTACGCACGGAACCAGTTCTTCCTCCCCGCCACCGCTCCGCTGATCTACAATGCCGGGATCATCGCCGGGGGGCTTGCCCTGGGACCTTTCCTCGGGATGGCCGGATTCGCCTGGGGAGTCCTCATCGGTTCGTTCCTCGGGAACTTCGCCATTCAGCTCTACGGGGCCCGCAGGTCGGGCCTGGAATTTTCCCCGCGGCTCGACTTCGCCGACCCCGGGTTCCGGGAGTTCGTCCGGCTCTCGATCCCGATCATGCTCGGGTTCTCCCTGGTGGTCGTCGACGAGTGGATGACCCGGCTCTTCGGCTCGTTCCTCCTGGCGGGGGCGATCACCTGGCTCAACAACGCGCGGCGGCTGATGCAGGTGCCCATCGGCATCTTCGGCCAGGCATCGGGGGTGGCCTCCTACCCGTTCCTTTCGGCGCAGGCCGCGCGGGGAGAGAAGGAGGCGATGTGGGAAACGCTGTCGGCGACGCTTCGGTGGGTCTTCTTCGTCTCCTGCGCGGCGGCCGCGATCACCGGCGTCCTCTCCCGGGAGGTCGTGCTGGCCGTCTTCAAGCGCGGCGCGTTCACCATCGACGACACGATTTCGACCGCCTCCGCCCTTACCGCCTTCGCCATCGGGATCCCGTTCTGGTGCGGGCAGGCGATCGCCTCGCGCGGGTTCTTCGCCATGAAGGACACCTGGACCCCCACGCTGGTCGGGACCGGAGCGTGGCTTTTGAGCCTTCCCGCCTACTACTTCCTCCGGCAGAATTTGGGCGTCTTCGGACTGGCGCTGGCAAGCAGCATCGGCATTTTCCTCCACGCCACGGCGCTCTACGGAATCCTCATGGGGAAGACCGTAGGGAAGAAGGGGCTCGGGCAGATCCTCGAGTACTCGAAGATGGCGTTGTCGGGGGGAGCCGCCGCCCTTGCCGGATCGTATGCGATGGGAATTTCCTCCCGGTGGGTTTCCTGGGAAACGTTTCCGGGGGCGGTCCTCCGCTTCGCCGCCGGAGGGGCGGTCATCGCGGCGGTCTACTTCCTCTGCGCCCTCCTGTTGCGCAGCGGGACGGCAAAATCGATCCGGAGAAGGAGCGACGTCTTCCATCCTCCCGGGCCGCCCGAGGCAGAACCCCCTTCCGCGCCGCCTGCCTAAAAACGCATGTAGGTGTCGCCGCCGGACAGGGCGCGCCGCAACCCCTCCTCGTCGGCAAGATTGAATCCCACGTTGCAGCTCCTTCGGCCGAAGAGCGCCTTGGTCCCTCCGACGATCCCCACGCGTGCCAGCTCGATCCTGCGGACCTTGAGACCCAGCGCCTTTTTTCCCCACTGGCGGACCTTCAGGAGCAGGAGCCCCGCCCAGACCTTCTTCGCCCTCCCGTCGCACACCACGCCCACGATCCGCACCGGCTCCCCGCTGCCGGGTCCCATGTGCCGGCGCACCTCGTTCAGCGCCTTCGCGGTCGAGCGCGCGACGACCACCGCGTAGCCGCTTTCGGCGGCCATCCGCTCGATCTCTTCCTGCGCCGGCCGGGCCAGGCAAAACGGGAGCAGCAGGATTTTTCGCATATGCGGCGCCCATCCTCCCTGCGTAAAATATCCACCATCATAACCCGATTCGGCGAATCACGCGCCACAGGCACGGAAGGCGCTGCACCGCGGGAAGGGCCCGCTGCGCCGGACTCTCCTGTGGTATGCGCCTTCCGTCCGAGGCGCATAATGCAACCGGGGGACAGGCCCCCCTGCGAGGCAGCGGAGCCGGTTGCGGCGAAACGGAACGCAATAGAGGGAGGCGGATGATCCAGCGGCTCACCGAACGGATATGGCTGATCGAGGGCGGCAAGGGCGGGCGGTATCCGTACGCCCATTCGCTCTATCTTCGCGACGGGGGCGGGGTGCTGTTCGACTGCGGATCGGACCTCCAGGACATCCTCCGCCTGAAGAAGGAAGAGGGATTGAGGGTCATCGTGATGACCCACTACCACGAGGACCATTTTCACTTCCTCCACCTGCTGCCGGAGGTGGAGGTGTGGGCGACGGAGGAGGACGCGCCCGCGCTGGAATCCTTGGAGGTCCTGCTGGACCGATACGGCGTCGTGGGGTCGGAGTGGGACCCGTTCTTCCGGAATCTGCTCACGGAGAAATTTTCCTTCCGGCCCCGCCGGATCGCCCGGCGGATCGCCGACGGGGAGCGCCTTCGGTTCGGCCGCACCGAGGCGGTCGCCGTGATCGCGCCCGGGCACACCCCCGGCCATCTGTGCCTCCTGTTTCCCTCCGTCGGTGTCCTGTTTCTCGCCGACTACGACCTCACCGATTTCGGTCCCTGGTACGGCGACAAGCCCGGAGGCATCGAGGCGTTCCGCCGCTCTGCGAAACGGCTGGCGGAGATCGGCTCCGGGATCCATGTCGTCTCCCACGAGATCGCCGTCCACCGGGGAAACATCGGCCCCAAGATGGACGCGTACCTCTCTCACATCGACCGCCGGGAAGAGACGCTGCGCGATTTCCTGCGGCAGCCGCACAGCATAAGGGAGATCATCGACCGCAGGATCATCTACGGGGAAGGGCATCCGGGCCCGTGGTTCGATTACGGAGAGTGGGCGCTTTTGTCCAAGCACCTGGAAGGAATGCTCGCAAGGGGAGAAGCGGCCCGCGAGGGGGACCGGTACGTCGCTATTTCGCCTTGAGGACGGCGTTCAGCTCGCGGCAGACCTGTGCGGGATCCAGCCCCTTGTGCCAGGACGTATAGAGGATCGTCTCCAGCCGGTTCGAGCGGCACTGCAGGCACTCCGCTCCGAAGAGCTCCTTGACCTTTCCCCGGACGGCGGGGTACTCCTTGAGGACGTCCCCCACCATCATTTCCGGTTTGATGAGCCCTTCCCTGGTCATTTCGGCTTCCTCCCCCGCGTCGTTTTCCTCTCCATTATAGCAGGGGTCTCCGCCGCGGACCGGACGTTCAGGATATAGTAGGTCGCCGAGCCGAAGGCGACGACCTCGCCCGCCTCGTTCCGGATCTCCGTGGCCCCTGCCGCGATCGTCCTCCCGAGCCGGAGGATGTTCCCGTGCGCTGTGACCGTCCCCTCGGGGACGGACTCTAAAAAGTTCACCTTGTACTCCACGGTGGTCATCCTCGAAGAGAGCGGCATCACGCTCCGCAGCGCGGTGGCCACCGACATGTCGACCAGCGCCCCGATCACTCCGCCGTGCAGCGTCCCCCCCGAATTTTTCAGGACCGGCCGGATCCTGCACTCCATCACGCTCTTTCCGCCGCCCGAGGACAGGAGCCGCATCCCCATGAGCTTCACGAAGGGAAACGTGTTCACGCGCTGCTTGTAGAACTCCTCGTCGAAGGTCTTCATTCCGCCTCCAGCGCTTCTAGGCCCGATCGTAGTGCGAGAATTTCATCAGGTACGTCCCCCTCCCCTGCGACAGGGAACGGAGGGCCGTCACGTACCCGAACATTTCCTTCAGCGGCACCTGGGCGCTGAGGAGGCTCGCCTCCTGCCGCCGGTCCACCAGGGTCACGCGCCCCCTCCGGGAGTTGATGTCGCCGATGACTCCGCCGAGGAACTCGTCCGGCACATGGATCTCCACCTCCATGATCGGCTCCAGCAGGTACGGCCTCCCCTTCTCGCAGGCGATGAGGAAGGCTCGAACGGCCGCCACCTTGGCCACAAGCGGCGACGCGGTCCCGGAGAGGAACTCCACGTGGGAGACCTCCACCGTTACGTCGTCCACGGGGTACCCGAGGATGCCCGTGAACGTCCCTTCGCGGACCCCCTGCTCCACCGCGTCGGCCGCCTCCTGGGGAAGGGAAAGCAGCCGCAGCCGGTCGGAGATCTTCACGCCGGAGCCGCGGGGGGCAGGCCGCACGGAGAGGGCGATCTTGACGCTCACCAGCCGCTCCGCAATCTCCCGCTCGAAGACCGTCTCCGCCTCGCCCGCCTCGGAGACCGTCTCCCGGTAGACGACCTGCGGCTTCCCCGTGCGGACGGCGAGCCCGAAGTCCCGCGCCAGCCGCTCCACCAGCACTTCCAGGTGGAGCTCTCCCATTCCCGACAGGAGGATCTGGCCGGTGTCGGCGTCCTCCCTGCACGAAAGGGTGGGATCCTCGTCGATGATGTTGTCCAGCGTGTCCCTCAGGCGGTCCATGTCGCGAAGGGTCCTCGGCTCCACGGCGATCGACACCACCGGCTTCCGGATCTCGATGGATTCGTAGACGATGGGAACCTTCGGATCGGAGAGCGTGTCGCCGGTGCGCGCCGATTTCACCCCCATGGCTCCGACGATGTCCCCCGCCCTCGCCTCCTCGATCCGCTCCTTCTTCGCCGCGTGGATGCGGAACAGGCGCGCGATCTTTTCTTCCCCGCCGGTCGTTGCGTTGTACACCACGTCCCCTTCCGACACCTTTCCGGAGTAGACCCGAAGGTAGACCGTGCGGCGCCCCTCTTCGATCAGCACCTTGAACACGAGCGCCGAGAAGGGGGCCTGCGGGCTGGGTTCCCGTTTCGCGGGGACTCCCGTTCGGGGATTGTCCCCTCTCATGGGGGGGGCCTCCACGGGGGACGGCAGGAAGTGGACGATCCCGTCCATCACCGGCTGAATCCCCTTGTTGCGTAGCGCGGCGCCGGCGTACACGGGGAAGAAACGTGCAGCGATCGTGCCTTTGCGCACCGCCCCCCGGAGCAGCGGGAGGGGGATCTCCTCGCCGGCAAGGAATTTTTCCGCAACGGCGTCGTCGGCGTCGGCCGCCGCCTCCAGCAGTGCCTCGCGATAGCGGGCGACGCCCGTTTTCTCTTCGTCCGACAAGGGCGCTCGCCGGACTTCCGACCCCTCGCCGTTTTCCGAAAACTCCAGCCGCTCCATGGTGAGGAGGTCGGCCACGGATCGGAATGCCCCGTCCAGGAAGAGCGGAACGGTCACCGGCACCCCCCGGGCGCCCAGATTCTTCTTCATCTCCGCGATCACCCGGTCGAAGTCCGCGCCCGGACGGTCGATCTTGTTGATGAAGGCCAGGCGGGGGACACGGTGCCGGTCCGCCTGTCTCCATACCACCTCGGACTGCGCCTCCACGCCGGCCACCCCCTCGAAGATCACCACGGCGGCATCCAGCACACGCAGCGAGCGTTCCACCTCGATCGTGAAGTCGACGTGTCCCGGCGTGTCGATCAGGTGGACCTCCGCCCCCAGCCAGGAAAACTGGGTCACCGCCGCCGTGATCGTGATCCCGCGCTCCCGCTCCTGCGGGAGGTAGTCCATCTGGGCGTCCCCCTCGTGGACCTCCCCCATGCGGTGGGTGACCCCCGCGTAGAACAGCACACGCTCCGTGAACGTCGTCTTCCCGGCGTCGATGTGGGCGATGATCCCGATGTTGCGGACCTTTTCTATCGCCGCCAAGTCAGAAATTACCCCGGAAGAGGTTGAAGGTGGACGCATCGGGGATCTTCCGGTCCTCCCGCAGTGCGATAAAGATCGCCCCGATCTCTTGCGGGGGAACGTGCCGCACGTCCACGTAAAAATCCTGAATCCCCGCGGCGCGGATCTCGTGCAGGGCCCCGGAGGCGGAGAACGGCCGCACGGGCCGGAGGGTCGAACCCCGTTCGTCCACCTCGACGGTGAACCGTTCCGCCCTCGGACTCACGACTTCCCCTCCCCGGACCCCACCGGCGGGGACCAGCCGGGAAATCATGAGGGGGATGGATGCGTAGGCCACCGCGATTCCCAGCCCGTGCAGATATTTTCCCACCGCCCGGAGGGAGGAAAGCGGCGCCTCGATGGGGAGGACCATCCGCGAAGCGCCCATCCGGGACAGGACGGACAGCGCCCCCATGTTGAAGGCATACAGGTAGGAATCGCTGATCAGGGTCACTTCCCGCCGCAGGTCGAACCCGGAGAATAGCCCGAAATGGCCGACGTCGGAAACCACCCATCGCCGGTGCCCCTTTCGGACCGCTTCCTTGACGGTCCGCCGGAGAAACGCGGCGTCGGCCTCCAGGAAGGGCGCCGGCAGCCGGAGGTAGGCCCGGTTCCGGAACGCTCCCTGGCCGGCCGGAGAGGGATCCCGCGCGAGCCCGCGGGAAAATTCCACAACGGGAACGATCTCTTCTCCCGCGGGAAGGTACGCCAGCTGGTCGGCCCGGCAGCCGGTAAAGAAAACCGCCGGAATCTTCTCCTGTCGGTTCCCCGCCACACGGAGCGCGGGGAGGATGGAGAGGCGCAGCTCCTTTCCTGCGAGATAGAAATCCTTGTCGAACTTCCGGGCGGCCTTGACGAACAGGGCCTCCACGTCGGGCCAGGAAACCCCGGCGCCGTGCCCCTCGACGCGGATCTCCCCCAGCGGGAGGTCGCAGTGGTAGACGGCCGCCAGCTTTCCTTCGGCGTCGGGTGGAAGCCTGCTCCCCGCGGAGTCCCTCCCTCCCGAAATACGGAAGGAGAACGATTGCTTCACCCTCCCGTAAGCCGCTTCGACGGCGACGACCGTCTCCCCGACGACAACGTGGAAGCGCGCCCCCTCCGGCCGGATCGCATCCATTTCCTTCCTGGCCTGGCGGGTGATCTCCGCGCGTCCTCCGCCTCCCACGCGGAACAGGAGATCCCCCGGGGAAACGGGGAAAGGAACCGTCACGTAGAAGCCGCGCGGATCGGCCCTCATCGAAAGCGCCGTGAAGCCCTTCCCCGAGCCGTCGCTCTGGAACTGCACCCGGAGCCGGTCTCCCCGCGAAACAGGCACCTCTCCGGGGAGAAACGCCCACCCGTCGCGAACCTCGCGGATGGCGCCCAGCAGTTCCCCCACGTTCCCGGTGCTTCCCCCCGCGACGACCTCGCCGGGGAACGCCCCCCCCGTGAGCCCCCGCGTTTCTTCCCGGCCGATCACTTCGGACAGGATCTTCCTTCCCTCTGCGACACCCTCCGCGGGCTTTCCCGAGCGGATGAGGTCCAGTGCGGTCCGGTAGGCGGACACCACGCCGGCGACGTACTCCGCGCTTCGCATCCGCCCTTCGATCTTGAAGGCGGCAAACCCCAGCGGGACGAGCTCCGGGAGGAGATCGACCAGGGAAAGGTCGCGCGTCGAAAAAACCGCCTCCTCCCCCCCTTCATGTCCGTAGAGGCGCCGGCACGGCTGCACGCACGCCCCGCGGTTGCCGGACTTGCCCCCGAGATAGGAGGAGAAGAAGCACTTCCCCGAATAGGAGTAGCACATCGCGCCGTGCACGAAGATCTCGACGTCGACCCGGGATCGGGCGACGATCTGCCGCACCTCCTCGAGCCGCAGGTGGCGTTCCAGGATCACCCGTTCCGCTCCCAGTCGGGCGAATTCCCCCGCGGCCGCGGCCGAGGCGCACCCTGCCTGCGTGCTGACATGGAGAGAGATCCCGGGGAAGAACTCTCGCACGATCCGCAGGAGGCCCAGGTCCTGCACGATGACGGCGTCGGGGAGAAGGGGCGCCGCCTGGTGCAGCATCGCGATCGCCTCGGGGAGGTCGGCCTCCGTGAGGACGGTGTTCATCGCAAGGTAGACGCGAACCCCGCGCTGCCGCGCGTGCGGCAGGACGCGGCAGAGCTCCTCCAGCGTGAAGTTCTCCGCCCGCTCGCGGGCGCTGAACTTCTGGAGGCCGAGGTAGACCGCGTCCGCCCCCGCCGATACCGCGGCGAAGTACGCCTCCACGGAGCCCGCTGGAGCCAGGAGCTCGGGAAACAGCGGGCCGCCCGAAGGCTTTGCGTCCCTGTTTTTGTCGGAAGAGGGCTTCAAGTTGACATTCATCTTACATCCGTTAGACTGGCCGGGGAATAGCGGTCCGTCGGGAAAAAACCAACGGGGAGACCAGAGACATGCATTGGATTCCGGCAATCGTCGCGGTGGCCGTCGTGGCCTGGTTCGTCGGGACGTACAACCGGCTCGTCCGGCTGCGCAACCAGATCCAGAACGCCTGGCACCAGATCGAGGTGCAGCTGAAGCGCCGCCACGACCTCATCCCCAACCTTGTCGAGGTCGTCAAGGACTACATGACCTATGAACAGGAGACGCTTACCCGTGTGGTCGAGGCGAGGGGCACGGCCGTCTCCGCAAAGGGGGCCGCCGCGCAGGCCGAGGCGGAGAACGCTCTCACGGAATCGCTGAAAAGCCTCTTCGCCGTCGCGGAGAACTACCCGGATCTCAAAGCCAACCAAAACGTGGCGTCGCTGCAGGAAGAGCTGACCGGCACCGAGAACAAGATCTCCTTCGCGCGCCAGTACTACAACGATTCGGTAATGACGTACAATAATACGATCCAGTCGATCCCCTCCAACGTGATCGCATCGGTGTTCGACTTCAGGCCCTCGGAATATTTCACCGCCGGAGAGGAAGACAAGGCCGTCCCGAAAGCCGACCTGAGGTAAACCCATGGGGGGGGACACTCCTCGACGCGAGACTCGAGATCGGAATGTCCCCCAAACCTTCGGGCGATCGTGTCCCAAGTGCGGGACGCAAAATCCCGCCGACGCGGTCTACTGCAACCTCTGCCAGGAGCCTTTCGCGCACAGGGGGTTCTCGTCCCTGCGCCCCGTGCAGATGCTTCCCTTCAACGAGGCCGCGGCGAGCAACGTGCGCATGTCGAGGCTCCTTTTCCTTCTTCTGCTCGTCGCCTTTTTCGGGCTCGGGGGGGTCATCGGGAAAGCCTACGGAAGTCTCGAGCTCGGGCTATCCCTCGCCCTGATCCTGTACGCCATCCTGGCTTCCACCGCCTACTTCAGCGGTTCCTCGATCGTCCTCTCGATCCACGATGCCAGGGAAGCCGATCCCGAGGAACATCAGCAGCTTCGGAACGTCGTCGAGGAGATGAAAATCGCGGCGGGACTGCCCATGCCGAAAGTGTACGTGATGGACGCACAGGGAATCAACGCCTTCGCCACGGGGAGGAAGCCGGAAGAGGCAACGATCACGGTGACCACGGGTCTCCTTGGCCGACTGAGCCGGGAGGAGCTCCAGGGCGTCATCGCCCACGAGATGGCGCATGTGAAAAGCCGCGACACGCTGTACAATGTCAACGCGGTCGTGCTCGTCGGCGCCATCGTCCTGCTCTCGGACCTGTTCCTGCGCGACACGTTTTTCTTCCGGGGAAGGGGACGAAGCGGGGGCGGGGGGGGAGGCCGTGGAAACGTCGCCTTCCTGCTCCTGGGAATCGTGCTCGCAGTGCTCGCCCCGCTGGCCGCCCGGCTGCTCCAGATGAGCATCTCCCGGCAGCGGGAGTACCACGCCGACGCCGCGGGGGCGGAGTTCACGCGAAACCCGCTGGGGCTGGCTTCCGCGCTGGAGAAAATCTCCCGGGAAGGGGCGGAGGTGCCGGGGGAGAACCGGGGCACCCAGCACCTGTTCATCGTGAACCCGCTCCGCACGTTCACGGCCGATTCCTCCGCGCTGATGTCCACGCACCCGCCGACGGAGCTGCGCATCCAACGACTGAGAGCCATGGCAGGAGTAGGAGGCTAGACATGCAGCGAAAGGTGACGATCTTCGGGAAGGACAGCTGACCCTACACCATCCAAGCTCGTAGGGACTACGAGAAGGCCGGTGCGGAGGTGACGTACAAGGATGTGCAGCACGACAAGGCGGCGATGGCCGAGATGACGTCCTTGACCCGGGGGGGCCGCGACGTGCCGGTCCTCCTGGAAGAAGGCAAGGTGACCATCGGCTACGGGGGCACCTGAGCGGTGTGAGGGCCGCGGCCGTGCGCCGCGAAAACGAAGCCCCGGCAGGTGAAACCGAGGGAGGCAGCGCAGCCCCGCCGGGGTTGAACGTGCCTCTCCCGCCGTGGTATTCTTGGCGCTGCCTCATCCACTATCGCCGGAGGACCCCATCGATGAAATTCAGCGAAGAGGCGCTCAAGTATCTGAACCTGGGGATCGAGTCCGAGATCGCCGCGTACGTCTTCTACAAGCGCGCCCGGAAGCTCGTCGCGGACGAATCGCTCCGGAAGACCCTCGAAAAGCTCGCGATGGACGAGAAGGGGCACTTTCTCATCCTGGAGAACGAATTCGACGAGAACGTGCGCTCCGAGTGCTGGGCCCCCTACAAGGACATTCTCGGCAGGGAAGGACTTCCCGACATCGACGAGCTGGTGCAGGACACCCACAAGGAGCTGCTCGGAAAGATCGCGAAACTGAAGGGGAAGAAGGAAGTCCTGGAGCTGGCGCTCTCGCTCGAGAAGGAAGCCTTGGGGCTGTTCAGCGACGCCTCTTCGAAGTCGAAAAGCCCGGACGTGAAGAAGGTGTTCGACCACCTCGCAGCTTTCGAAAAGGGCCACGTCCAACTGATCGAGAAGGAGCTCTCCGCGCTCTAGCCCCGCCCCGCCACATACGCACCCCGGCGGGATCGGCTGCGTTTCCTGGTTCCGCGGGATTCCTCGCGGGGGGCTTCCTCTCCGCTACGCTCGCCGCAATCCGCACCTCGCTCCACAGGCCGCTGCGAGGAACCCCCCGCTGCGTCATCCCGCGGAGACAGGGAACTCGTACCCACAGCGGTACGCGCCCTCAACGGAAGGCGCTTCGCGGGTGGTGCGTGCCACAAGCGGAAGGTGCAAACTGCAGGGGGTTCGGCGGAGCCGCCGCAGGAGGGGGGCGCAGTGAGGTAAAGCGCAGCCGTGCGGGTCCACCGCACGGCGAGAAGCCACGAACGGAGCCCCCCTCCGAGGCGGCGCAGGCGGCACGCCCCTCAGGCGCGGATGAACGCCTTCCCCGGCCGCCATTCCGCGGGGCACAACTCCCCCGTCTTCAGACTCTGCAGGACGCGGAGCACCTCCTCCACGCTTCGGCCGATGCCCAGATCGTGGACGAGCATCCACCGGATGACCCCCTCGGGGTCGATGATGAACGTGCCGCGAAGGGAGACGCCGGCATCCTCGAGGAGAACGCCGTAATCGCGGGCCGTCTGCTTGCGGATGTCGGCCAGAAGCGGGAAGGAGATCTCCCCAAGCCCGTGCTCGACCCATGCCAGGTGGGAGTACTTGCTGTCGACGCTCACGCCGAGGATCTGGCAGTCCTCCCGGAGGAAGTCCCTCTCCCTGCGGGAGAACTCGAGGATCTCGGTGGGGCATACGAAGGTGAAATCGAGCGGGTAGAAGAAGAGAACGACCCACTTCCCCTTGTAATCGGTCAGCTTTACCGTCTTGAACTCTTTCCCGACCACCCCGTCCAGAGTGAACTCCGGCGCACGGCTTTTTACCATCGCAGGCATCCTTGCACCTCCTTAAATGTTGTGGATGTACCTTATAGAAGTCCGAAATCGACCTTTAGAAGCGGAAGAGGCGCGGATGGATTCGGAAAAAAAGGGGGCGACCGAATGGCCGCCCCCTCGGAGTTCCTGGCTTGCGCCGGGCGTTTAGAACTTGTACCCGACGTCGAGCGCCACGAGGTGAGCATCTCCCGTCCATGTGCCGTTGAAACCTGCGGAGGCGGTCTGATTGTTCACCGTTCTGTCCTTCTTGTCTACGTACATGTAAGCAATATCGAACGTCCAGTTCCTCAATTTGTATCCCACCCCGGCGGTGTAATACAATTTGTCGGCGTCGGGAAGCTCGGGACCCATCGTCTCGGCCGGGACCGGCGTGGGATCGTAGCGGAACCCGAGCCTGAGCGCCAAAGGATCCGATACACGGTATTCTCCCCCGACATGCAACGCCACCACGTCTTTCCAGTTTTTCGCCGTGGTAGTATCCACCAGGACAGGAGGCCTTTCATCCTTTATGTTGATATCAAGACTATGGAAACTGTGCCAGAAGGTCCAGTCTGCGTCCACTTCAAGGGTCAGCCGGTTGACTGTGTAGGCAACTCCGATCGTAGCGGTCGCCGGCATGTTGATTGTCGCGGATCCCTTGGTGTCAAATGAGGTCGCCCCTCCGAAAAAAGTGGCGGACGTGGGGCCATTGATATTTCTGATTTCCACATCCCCGTCTTTGACCTCCAATGAAAATGGACTCCTGTAGGAAACTCCCACTTTCAAATCCTTCGATGGCGTAAGCAATATCCCGAAGTTGTATCCCCAGGCATCCCCGTTTCCTTCCAGTTTCGAATTGTAGAGATTGCCTCCCAATGCGACGCTGAAAGGGGTTTTCTCCAATATTGCACTCCCGTACATGAAATCGATCCCCGCACCGATCGACAGGACCTCGTTGACCTTCCACGCCACCGTGGGGTTGACGACAATCGTCATCAGGTCGATCTTTGTGGTCTGGTTCCGGAAGATGCTCGTGTTGGGGTTCTCGTACTCCTGGCCCAGACCGAACGGCGAGAAAACGCCGACGCCGTAGGCGAAGTTCGGGGAAGCCTTCCTCGTGAAAAACAGGTTCGGGATGAAGAAATTCAGGTCCTTCTGCGTCTCGGCTACGGTTGCCCCGCCGGTGAGGGGCGTCGTGCCGGTGAATGTTCCCCCGTTTTCCTTCACGTAGGTGATACCACCCTTGAAGTTGCTCCCCTCGAGCTGGACGATGCCCGCGGGATTGAAATAGATCGCGGAAGGGTCGTCCGCCTGCGCGGTGAAGGCGAACCCCATCCCCATCGCTTTGGCCCCCGCCTCGGGAAGTCGGAATCCGGCCGCCATCGCCGACGTGGCCGAGAACATCAGGACCACCAGTACGGACAATCCTCTCGCGACTCTCATCGTCTCCCTCCTTCTGAATGGTAGTTCAGCACCGATCCGAAATTGCCTTAACATACCGTTTTGCAAATCAGGGGGCAATAGAAAATACGGACCAAAACAATGAATACTGTTCATTATCTCCGGGAGGAATGCGGATGGGGAAAAGAAGCCGCAGGCAAACCCCCTGGTGGAGCTTTTCCACACCCGACTCCGACAGCGATGCGGTCTCCACCGGATAGCGCAGGAGCGCGAACTCCCGGTCCGTCTTCGCGTTGACCGACACCTTACGCCATCCGTCCACGATCCGGAACTCCCGCAGGACGGCCGTCACGCCGCGGGAGGAAAGCGCCGCATCCTGCCCCACCCCTTCATATCTTCGGTCCGGCCCGCTCCCCGAAAGGAAGTTCAGGTTCCACTCCGAAGCGAACCTGCCGGAGACCGTCTCCTTCCCCTGGTTGATGAGGCGGTACCGGACGTGGAACCCCTCGTCCCCCGCGTTGACCTTCAGCACTTTTTCCAGCGTGAGCTCGACCCCCGGAGCCGAGAGCGGCAAGTGCTGGGAGAGGACGATCCGCGGGCCGCTGCGGGTGATCTCCACGCGTGTTTCCCTGCCCGCGGTGGCGCACAGGGGGGAAACGGCATCCCCGAGAATCCTCTCCAAGGGATCCTCCTCCCGGTAGATCGCCTCCCGGAAGGAGGCCCGCTGCCAGGGGTCGACCGACAGCGCCGAGAGCACCGACGGGTCCTTGAGGACGATGATGTCGTGGATGCTGGTCGAGCCGTCGAACGACCCGCCCGCCTTCCGGAGCTTCGCGTGGTACCCCTCCTCCCGCCGGGTCAGGACGTGCCCGAGCGTCACTCCCCGCGGAGGGAGCGAAATCTCCGTGATGGCGCCGCCGTCGTGCGCGTGGACGAGGAGCGTGAGGGCGGGCGTCTTCAGGAGCACCTCCGCCCCGCCGTCGAGGTCGAGGTCGCCCCGGACGGTTTCCGTCCAGCGGGTCTTGCCGGCGTGAAGCACACGGTCCGACGCCTCTTCCGCACGGAGCAGGTTCCGGTAGGCCGCCTCGCGGAGGTGGTTCAGGTACAACCCGCCGAAAACCCCGTGCCAGTAGGCATCGTTGCACTGGGCCCGGTAGAGGAAATCCCGCCCCGCAGCGTCGGCGCCCTTGCGGGCGGCCTCCTCCACCCTTCCGCTTACCCACCACATCCGCTTGTGGAGCTGGTTGGCCTCCTCGTACTTGCGCAGGAAGTTCCGGAAAAATCCCCCCTGTACGAACGGCTTCATCTCCGCCATCCCGCCCGCGCGGAAGTCGCGGAGCAGGTCCCCGAACCGCGCGGCCCGGCCCGGCGGAAGAGCCCATTCCCCCATCTCGATGTAGGAGCAGGTGGGAAGATAGACCCTTCCCCGCACCGGCGCTCGGGCGGCGTATTCCCCGAAGGTCATGGTCGTGAATCCGTCCCGCCTCGCCCAGATCCCCTCGAAGAAGCGCCGGAGCCACCCCTCCTCGTAAACGCTTTTCCGCGTCCCGGGCCAGACGCCGAACTTCTCCCCGTCGTCCGCGAAGATCGCCGCCGGGTAAGGAACATCCCTCGACGTCATCCGGTCGATGGCGCGCAGCGTCTCCTCCACGTCGCCGAACGGAATCAGGTACCGGAGGAGCTCGCTTCCCGGGAACACGCGAACCGACGCGCCGCCGGCCTCGGTGAGGTAGACTCCGTCCAGCTCCATGGGCTCCAGCCCCGCCCGCAGGAAATGGTAATCGTCCAAGGGGAAATACTTCACTCCCGCCGCTGAGAGCGGCGCCACCAGGTCGGGTTCCCAGACCCGCTCGGCGAGCCAGGCACCCTCCGGCCGCCTCCCGAAAAAGGTCCGGACGCTCTCCGCCAGGGCGCGCACCTGGCCCAGCCGGTCCCGCTCGGGGAGGAGCGCGAGGATCGGCTCGTACATCCCTCCGCCGATAATCTCCACCTGTCCCCGGGACGCCAACTCCTTGAGGAGCCGCAGGATGTCCGGTCGGTTGTCGGCGAGCCAATGGAGGAGAAAGCCCGAATAGTGGAGGGTCAGCTTGATCCCGGGAAAGCGCTCGAGGGTCTCGAGAAACGGCAGGTAGGCGTTCCTGCTTGCCTCCTCGAGGACGAAATCGAAGTTCCCCACCGGCTGGTGGTTATGGAAGCACAAAAGCAGCGTTCGGACGGAAGCCGGAGCGGGGGAAGAGGTACTCACGGGCGGTCGTCCCCCTCCTGGGCGAACTCGGTCAGGACGCCGAACGTCGACTTCGGGTGGAGAAAGCCGATCTTCATGCCGTGCACGCCGACTCTCGGGGTTTCGTCGATCAGGCGGGCCCCCTTCTCCTTTGCGCGGGCGAGCGCCGCGGCCGCGTCCTCCACCTGGAAGCAGAGGTGGTGGATCCCCTCCCCGTTCTTCTCGAGGAACTTCCCGACCGGGCCGTCCGGCGAGGTCGACTCGATCACCTCGATGGTGCTCTCCCCCACGCGGAACACCGCCGCCCGGATCTTCTGCTCGGCGACTTCCTCGATGCCGACCAGGTCGAGCCCCAGGACGTCGCGGTAAAATGGAATGGCGTCGTCGAGCTTCCGGACCGCTACGCCGATGTGCTGGATCTTTCGGATCATCGTCTGAACCTCCTTGCGGGCGGCCGCTATCGATGGAGGAGGAAGAGCGGCCCGAGGATGTCGTAGGAGAAGTACCCGGCGGCGGCGGCGGCCGGGATGGTGAGGATCCAGGCCCACACGATCCTTGCGCCCACCATCCAGTTCACCCTCCGGTGTCCCTGGGAAAGGCCGACGCCCAGGATGGCCGAGGTGATGACGTGGGTGGTGCTGATGGGGATCCCCATCGCGGAGGCGGTGAGGATGACTCCCGCCGACGACGTTTCCGCGCAGAAGCCGTGGACGGGCGAAAGTTTCACGATATCGGTCCCGACCGTCTTGATGATCCGCCATCCCCCCATCGCCGTCCCCACGGCCATCGAGACGGCGCAGGAGAGGATTACCCAAAGCGGGATGTGAAAGGTATGGATCGCCCCGTACGAGGTGAGCGCCAGCGTGATGACGCCCATCGACTTCTGCGCGTCGTTGGAGCCGTGGGAGAACGCCATGAAGGCGGCCGACACGATCTGGAGCTTTCGGAACCCCCGGTTCAGGGGGGAGGGGTGATAGCCCCGGAAGATCCAGAAGATGCCGACCATGATGAGGAAGGCGATCAGCGTCCCCGCCAGCGGAGAGATGACGATCGCCGCAAGGATCTTCGTGATCCCTTCCCATTTGAGTACGCCCCATCCCCGTTCCGCCACCACCGCCCCGATGAGCCCGCCGATGATCGCGTGCGAGGAGGAGGACGGGATCCCGTAGCGCCAGGTGAGGAGGTCCCAGAAGATGGCGCCGATCAGGGCGGACAGGACGACGACCTGGGTCACCTGCGACGGGTCGACGATCTCCTTGCCGATCGTCGTGGCCACGTGCGTGGAGACCAGCGCCCCGACGAAGTTCAGCCCCGCGGCCATGAGGATAGCGTCCCGGATCGAGAGAGCGCGGGTCGAGATGCAGGTGGCGATCGCGTTGGCGGTGTCGTGGAAGCCGTTGATGAAGTCGAATACGAGCGCCGCAACGATGACCAGCGCAAGGAGCGCGAACGAGCTCTCAGGCATTCTTGAGCGCTACCCCTTCGAGTACGTTTGCGGCGTCCTCGCAGCGATCGGTGGCCGTCTCCAGGGTCTCGTAGACCTCCTTCCACTTGAGGATCGTGATCGGGTCCTTCTCGTGCTCGAAGAGGTAGGCGATCGCGTCGCGGCAGACGCGGTCCGCCTCGTTCTCCAGCGAGTGCACCTCGACGCAGTGCTCGTACACCCCGTCCATCCTCTTCCCCATGTTCTTCCCCATGTGGGAGATCCCGCGGTGGAGCTCCCGTACGGACTTGAGGATCAGGAACCCCAGCTCCTTGGCCTGGGGGGTCGACTCGGTAATTTTGTAAAGGGTGATGCGCGTGGAGGTAGAGTGGATCAGGTCGATGATGTCGTCGAGCGACGAGGCGAGCGCCAGGATGTCCTCGCGATCGATCGGGGTGATGAAGGTCGTGTTCAGCTTCTTGACGATGTCGTGGGTGATCGCGTCTCCCCGGTGCTCGACCTCTTCGATCTGACGAGCCATCTCCTTGACGTTCTCGAAGTTGTCCAGGAGGTTCTTGAGGAGCTCGGCACCTTCCCGGATGTTCTTCGACGCTTTCTCGAACAGGACGAAAAATTCCTGGTCAGTCGGGAGAATGCGGAACATGGAGCGACTCCTTCTGGTTGTGGGAAAGTGTCGGAAAAACGTTCTACGCGCTTATCGGCGAAGTTGACCGCCGGCGGGTTGCGGTCCACCGTTTGCCAGATCGGCCAGTTTGCGCTCCGCCGCGGACACCAGGTCTTCGATGATTTCGCGCACGGGCTGGATCTTCTTGACGAAGGCAACGCTTTGGCCCGCCATCAGGGAGCCATGCTCGATGTCCCCGTCCACCACGGCGCGGCGCAGGGCGCCGACCCAGAACTCCTCGAGCTTGACCTGGGCCTCCTCGCGGGGAATCTCGCCGGACTTGACCTTGCTCAGAAGCTCGAACTGGAGGCGGTTGAAGTCCTTCGTCCCCTCGTTCAAGATGGCGCGCACCGGGATGGTCGGAAGCGACGCGTCGAACTGCGAGCTCGGCATGGCGTCCCGGGCCTGGGCCTTGATGAACGCCTCCTTGAAACGGGGATGCGCCACGCACTCCTCCGCCACGACGAACCGTGTCCCCAGCTGGGCCCCCGCCGCGCCAAGCATGAGGTACTGGGCGATCATCTCCCCCGTGCCGATCCCCCCCGCCACGAAGATGGGAACCTCGGTGATGCTCAGGAGAAATTCCTGCGCGAGGACGGATGTGGCGACGGGCCCGATGTGGCCGCCCGCCTCGTTCCCCTCGATGACCAGGGCGTCCACCCCCTGCTTGATGAGTCGCCTGGCGAGGGAGAGCACCGGAGCGAAGCAGATCAGCTTGGCCCCGGAAACCTTGACCTGCTCGATGTCTTTCCCCGAAGGGATGCTCCCTGCGAAAAAGACGAACGGGGCCTTTTCCCGGACGACCACGTCGATCTGTTCCCGGAAGTTCGGGGCGACCGTGATCAGGTTGACCCCGAAGGGGAACCTCGTCTTCCGGCGGGTGGCTTCGATTTCCTTCGCCAGCAGGTCCGGGGGCATGTTTCCCCCGGCGAGGACCCCGAACCCCCCCTCGTTCGAAATGGCGGATACGAGGTTGGACTCGGACACCCAGGTCATGGCTCCGCAAAGGATCGCGTACCGGCTGCCGAGGAAATCGGTCCCCCGCTTCCAGGCCACCGGCAGATATCTCAACTCCGTCAATCGTCTCTCCCGCGGGCAATTCGTAAGACTATACCATAGGCGGCCGGCAAGTGCCGGTAAAAGGAAACGCCGGCGTTTTCGGCAATTCTTCTGCTATATTATGCGCCATGGTGCTGCGAAGCGAGTTGTACGACATCACCGTCGTCGGCGCCGGGCCGGTGGGGCTCTATGCCGCCTACTACGCGGGTCTCCGGGATTGCCGGACCAAGCTCATCGAAATGTACCCCCAGGTGGGCGGTCGGCTCATTTCCATGTACCCGGAGAAGGAGATCTTCGACGTGGCCGGCCACCCGAAGATCGTCGCCGCCGACCTGGTCCGGCTGCTCACCGAGCAGACGATGCAATACCGGCCCACGATCGTCCTTTCCGAGCGGGTCACCGGGCTCCGCGTCCTTGGTGAGCGAGTGATCGAACTGACGACGGTCAACGGGATCCATTACGCGCAGACGGCCATCATCGCGGTAGGGTGCGGCGCCTTCGTCCCCCGCAAGCTCGATATCCCGCACCTCATCGACATGGAGGGGCACGGAATCCACTACTACCTCAGGTCCTTCGAGGCGCTCCGCGGAAAGAAGGTCCTCATCGTGGGCGGGGGGAACAGCGCCGTGGACTGGGCGCTCTCCCTCGAGGGAATCGCCTCGGAGGTCACCCTGGCCCACCGGATGTACAGGTTCCAGGCCCACGAGGCGATGGTCGACAGGCTCCTTGCCTCCAGTGTCAACGTGAAGTTCCCCTACTTCACCCTGAAGGCCGTCCTCGGTGAGGACCACGTCACCGGCGCGGTGATCTGGAACGAGCGGAGCGGCAAGGAGGAGGAGATCGCGGTCGACGCGATCGTCCTCTCGATCGGTATGCTCACCAACCTGGAGCCGTTCCGCCAGTGGGGCCTGAACATCGTTGGGAGCGGGATCGCCGTCGCCCCCGACATGTCCACCAACCTGCCGGGAGTCTTCGCGGCAGGCGACATCGTCACCTACCCGGGAAAAGTCCTGCTGATCACAGCGGGGTCGGGAGAGGCCGCAACGGCGGTCAACTCCGCGAAGGAATACATCCTCGCCGGGAACCTCGGCCGCTGAGTCCGTCCGTCGTTGCGTTCTCGTCGCCGCGATCGGCTGCGTTTCCAGGTTCCGCTGGATTCCTCGCAGGGGGCTTCCTCTCCGATGCGGCATCCCGCGAGGAAAGGGAACTTGCAGCCGCGGCGGTACGTGCACCTAACGGAAGGCGCATACTGCGGGAGGGTACGGCGGAGCCGGTACCGGGCGCCCCTGGCGCGATGCGCACGGTGCTATGGATCACCCGTTCCCGCGGCGGTCCGCTCCCGCCACGCCGCCCGCAGGACTCCGGCACAGTTCGAGAAGACGCCGTCCGCGCCGCCGTCGGCCAGGCGGAAAAAAACTTTCGGATCGTTCACCGTGTAGGGGATCAGCAGCAGCCCCGCTCGTTTCACCTTCCAGACGCGAAGGAGAGAGAGCCTCCGGTGATCCGGATGGATCGAAGGGAGCGAATGCCGGAGGCAGAAGGCGATGTCGGAGGCGGAGGGACGGTCCGTGACGAGCCCGCAGGGGAGATCGGGGCGCAGCGAGCGTGCCGCCAGGCACTCTTTCCGCAAGCCGGAAGAAAGCGCCACTTTCCCCTCGTATCCCGCGCCCGAGAGGACCCGGCACACGGCGGCCACCCCCCCGGGAGTCTTGACATGGATGTTGATCGGGATCTTCCCCCGGAGGAGTTCCAGCACGTCGGCGAGAAACGGTATCGGCTCCCCGTTCTTGAGCTGGATCTCCCGCAGACGCGCCGAGGGAGTCGAGGCGACGGGAAGGTCCTTTTTCGCCGTTCGCCCCGTACGGGCATCGTGAAGGACCACCGGCTCGCCGTCGGAGGTCAGGCGGACGTCGAACTCGATCATGTCGGCGCCGTCGGCCGCGGCAAGGGCGATTCCGGCGAGGGAGTTTTCCAGGGCGCGATCCGGCGCCCCGCGATGCGCCACGATGAGCGGAGCCCCCCCCCGCCGTCCGAGGATTGATTTTTCCATAAGATTATGATACCGCGTACACCCTGATTTCGGACAGAATTCCCCACTCCTGGACCGATCTGTAAATCCACATTAAGAAATGGTTATATAACATGAAGTGATGGTATGACCTGAGTGGCCATGAAAAGTCTTGACAAGATATATTAAAAACAGTAAATCAGTCATATAAAGCAACCATGGAGATAGTATACGGAAAGTTCCCACACTTCAGAACGACCTTTAGGCGGCCTCCCTCTTTGACCGCGAGGGGATCTCCTCCCTTCCGGCATCTTCCTTGGAATTGTCCTTTCGGCCTGTTTCCCCACAAGGGATGGGTGGGGTCTTTATTGCGCTCTTGGAATCCTGTTCCTTTGGATGGTTTGCGGGCAGAAGGAAAAATCGAATAACAGGAGGAACCGGTGGTTTGGATGGTGCTGCTGAAGGGATGTGGGCTGATAGCGGCCCTGTTTGTGCTTTTGATCATCATGGGGAAGGTGAACCGGATGGCTCATCTCTACCTGAAACAGGATGAACCGCCCCAAGGGAAGTAATCTTCGGAATGAAGGTGATCAGCGGGATCAAGGTATATGAGGTGGAGGATCTCGTAGAACTCCTCCGCCTCAACCGCGTTACCGTGCAGAAGATGCTCCGGGAAGGAAGGATAAAGGGAGTCAAATTCGGAAAGCGATGGCACGTTACCGAGGATAACCTGAAAGACTTCCTCACCGGCAAGGCGAGTCCGGGTTGAGATGATGCATCGCCCGCTATCGGTGAGGAGGCACAGGAAGTAGTTCTCCCAGAGGAGAAAACCGGCCTTGGAAACCGTCACCGTCTACCGGCTGGATGACAAGACCAAAGAGATGATCCCTCTCGGGATTCTGGTGGAGCGACGAAAGACGGAACGAGGGAAGAACCCCCTCGGCCTGTTGAAATTGGCACGAAAGGAATTTGCGGAAACGGAGGATGAGTCGAAAAGAATTTTCATCAAGTACGAGTGATCCCGGTTTATGTTTTGATTCCGAGCCTGGGTGCGTATACGGTGTGGATATGCCCCGCGTGATCTACAACCCCGTCGCCGGCCCGAAAATCTTCTCGAAGATCGATCGGATTCGCGTTCTGCTCTCGGAGCGAGGGATTCCCTTCGAGATCGTCGAAACCTCGGGACCGGGCGAAGCCGTCCTCCTGGCGCGGGAATCCGCTTACGCGGACGCGGAAACCGTCATCGCCGTCGGCGGGGACGGGACGATCAACGAAGCGGCCAACGGGCTGGCGGGGAGCCGTACGCGGCTTGTCGTTATCCCCCATGGAACGGGGAACGCATTTGCGCAGGAGGTGGGGCTTCCGAAGAGCGTGGAAGGGTGCCTTAACCTGCTCGACGAGGGAAAGACGATCGAGATCCTGCTGGCCCGGGCGGAGGAACGGTACTTCGTCCTTCTGGCTTCCGCCGGGTTCGACGCCGAGGTCCTGGAGCGGATGGGCCACCGGCAGAAAAACGTACTGGGGATCGGGGCGTACGTCCTTTCCGGGATGCGGCACCTGCTCCGCTCCCAGCCCACGCTATGGATGGAGTTCCCGGACAGGGAACGAATGGAGGCCCAGGCCGTGATCGTCTGCCGGGGAAAGAAGTACGGTGGCGGCGTGACGATGGCCCCCGACGGCAATCTCGAAGGGAACGCCTTGCAGGTCGTCGCCCTGCGGAAAACCGGGAGATGGGCGATCTTCCGCTTCGCGATCAACGCGCTGCTGGGGAAACACGCTTCCTCCTCCGCCGTGGAAATCCGGGAGGCGCAGTCGGTGCTCGTGCGCTCCCGGATCCCCTCCGCCGCGCAGGTGGACGGCGACTACTTGAGCCCGCTTCCCGTCCGGTTCGAGATGACGGACGTCAAGCTCCGGATCGTCGTCCCTTCCTCCTACGGCGCCGCTCTCCCGGTGACGCCGGCTTCCCGACCGGACAACGGAGAGGAACGATGAAACCCCGTGTCCGGTGGCTGTCGCTTCTCGCAGCGGCCTCCATCTCGTTGCCGCTAGCGATCCCTTCCCCTGCACGTTCATTCGATTCGCAATACGTAAACCGGCGGGAAGCAAAAAACATCATCTTCATGGTCCCCGACGGCATGGGCCTGGCGGATGTGACCGCGGCCCGAATCTACAAAAACGGCATCGACGGCCCCTTGCTCCACTTCGAAACCCTGGAGCACATCGGCTACCAGAGAACCTACTCGGGAAACAGCACGATTACCGATTCCGCCTCGGCGGCTTCCGCCTGGGCCTGCGGCGAGAAATTCAACAACGGGGAGATCTGCTTCCACGGCGATGGACGGCCCAACCCTGCCAGCATCCTGGAATTGGCCAAGGGCATGGGCATGGCCACGGGCCTGGTGGCAACCTCAACGATCACGCACGCGACTCCGGCCGCGTTCGGCGCCCACGTGGCGAACCGCAGCTGCGAAACGGAAATTGCGAGGCAGTACATTGAAACAACCCGGCCCGACGTGCTCCTGGGCGGCGGTTTGAGCAAATTTCAACCGGCAAAAGCGGACCCCTGCGGGAGTTCCGGCGACTTGATCCCGCGTGCCATGAAGGCCGGTTACACGATCGTCCGCACCAAGGCAGAGCTCGATGCGGCCGTATCGGATAGCGCTTGCAAGCTGCTCGGGTTGTTCGCCATGAAGGGGATGACCCCCGATCGCCTGCGCACACCCGGCACCTCGGAACCCCGGCTTTCGGAGATGACCGCAGCGGCGCTGGGCCTTCTGGAGAAAAGGAGAATCGGCTTTTTCCTCATGGTGGAGGGCTCCCAGGTGGACTGGGGGAACCACGCAAATAACGTGCAGTACCAGGTCGGTGAGACGCTGGCTTTCGACGAGGCCGTCAAGACCGTCCTGGACTGGATCGATGCCAGTCCCGAAAGGAGGGAACATACCCTCCTCATCGTTTCCCCGGACCACGAGACGGGGGGATTCGCCGTCAACGGGCCGGCGGACCGGCTCCTTCGCCCCGGGGAGTACGTAACAGCCGGCTGGACCACGGGCGGGCATACCGGGTCCGACGTTCCTGTCTGGGGCCAGGGGCCAGGGAGTTCCGAGGTCGGGCGGGCGCTCAACAACACGGACCTCTTCCGGATCATGAGGAATGCGCTGGAACGCTAGGATTAGCCCGGCAGACGGCCCTGCCCATACCGTGGAGAGGAAATCTGAGATGATCCCCCGGGGGGAAAGACGCTCCGCCGGAGACATTTTGCGGGACCCTCCATTGGAAATTTATCCGCAATAGTGGATCGCACATGTCTTTCCATCGGGGAATCGGCTCCGCGACGGGATATAATGAGTGGCGATCCGGCATCCCCGGGAGAAGCGTTGGGCCGATCCATTCTCATCGTCGAGGACGAGAAGGAGATCCGGGATCTCCTGGTCCACTACCTGCGCAAAGAAGGCTTCCAGCCCCTGGTCGCCCAGGACGGCGAAGAGGGCCTTTCGAAGGCCCGGGCGGAAAAACCGGACCTGATCCTGCTCGATATCCTCCTGCCGAAGATGGACGGGCTGGAGCTGTTGAGGAAAATCCGCGCCGACCGGGAAATCGCGCGTACCCCGGTGGCAATGCTCACCGCAAAGGGGGACGAGACGGACCGGATCGTGGGCTTGGAGCTGGGCGCCGACGACTATATCCCAAAGCCGTTCAGCCCGCGCGAGGTCGTGGCCCGGATCAAGGCCATCTTCCGCCGCAGCCAGAAGGCGCCGGAAGAAATGGAAGAGAAGGTCTTCGAATACGACGGATTGCGGATGGACGTCTCCCGCCACGAGGTCCGCTTCAAGGGAAAAGCCGTCTCCCTGACCTCGAAGGAATTCCGCATTCTCCAGGCGCTCCTTTCGGCGCCCGGCCGGGTCCTCACCCGCGAATCGATCTTGAAAAAAGTCTGGGGCGAGGGAACGTACGTCATCGACCGCACGGTCGACGT
>MGQW01000071.1:2827-6172 GCA_001798885.1 Deltaproteobacteria bacterium RBG_16_64_85 | reverse complement strand
CGTCGTCTTGCCGCACAGGCCGGGACCGTAGTAGACGATCTTGCAGTTGATCTCCTTGGACGAGTAATTGATGAAGGACATGAGTTATTTGAACAGACTTTCGATGTCGGATTCGGTCAGCTCCTCGATCACTCCCCCTCCTTCTTCCTCCCCGATCGCGGCAATGTCCACCGCCTTGAGGACCCTTCCCAGCTCTTCGCCCGCTCGGCGCACGCGGAGGCGAACGAGCCCGACCGAGGAGCGCCGGTCGAAGATCACGACCAGGATGAGCCGGTTTTCGATCACCGAGATATGCATGTTGTCCCGCTCCCCTTCATGGAAGAGAATCGAGAACTCCTTCTCCCCGATCAGCGACGCGAGCCCCCCCGTGGCGGCGATGTTCCCTGCGGCCAGCGAGGCGAGCGACGTGGTGTCGAAGCCCGCCGTCTCCCCCGTGGAGGAGAGGAGAGAACCGTTCTTGTCGACCAGGAAGACAACCTTGGCGTAGGAATCGATCAGAAGCTTCTTCAGGACCGACTGGAATTCGTTGTATTCCTTCTCGTGGAGGATGAAATGGCCGCGGCTCATAGCCGAGAAGATACCACAGCAATCCGGCAAGGAAAAGAGTTTGAGATCTCCGCCCGGGGACCCTGGCTCGCGGGTCTCGCTCCGCAGCCTCGGAGGGGGGCTCCGTTCGTGGCTCGCCGTGCGGGGAACCTGCACGGCCCCGATCGAGGGGTGGACCTTCCCCGAGCCACGGAGGAAACGAGGAGGGGGAAACGTCGGGTCAGGATTCGTCTGTCTCGATCTGCACGGCCGTCGAGGGAGCAAGCAGCCCCACGCGCTCTTCCGGGAGGGAAGACGGATCGCGGTACACGCAGATCCAACGCCCGTCGCGCTTGATGTACACTTCGTCCGCCGTGACCAGGATCCCGTTCGTTCCGTGGTAGCGCATGAGCTGGCGGGCTTTCTCGTTCGAGAGCCAGGTGGTGACGAACATGTCCTTCTGGGGGTCGTCATCCCCTCTTCGGCCGTCGGGCCCCGCGGAAAGGAAGCAGATCGATAGGAGGCCGATGAGCACCCAGTACCGCATATTTCCCTCCTTTTTCGGTTCGGGCAAGGGAATCAACGGGTTGTGGGAAAACTCCATTTTGTAATGCCTCGGACACAACATCATGTGGGATTTGGGCTTCCGCGGGAATGCAGCAAGTTTGGTACCATCGGGGGGAGGACCGCTGAAACGTTTGTTTTTCCTCAGAATTTTCCCAAAGATGCCCCCGAATGAAGGGCAATCTCTCGCCGATAATGGGCAAATATTTTCCCTGAAACGGGAAGAGGCGGGCCTTTCCTATTCCCCCGAAAATGTCCGGAAAGAACCGCCCCGACCAACAGAAAAAAGGAAAGCCCGGGAAGCCTCCACCCCCCGGGCCTCATCGAAGATCCCGGGAACGTCTCTTTTCTTAGCCCGCCACCAGGTAGAGCCCCAGGATCAGGATGGCGCCGACGACCACCGCGACGGCGTAATGGTGGAACTGTCCGCTCTGAAACGACCGTGCAAATTGCCCGAGCGCCTTGAAGGCCTCGCCGATGCCGTCGACGGCCCGGTCGATGACCCCTCCCTCCATATACGTCGAGACCCACATCCCGACGCCTTCGATAACCACGCTGAAGCCTTCGAAACCACGGTCGATGATTCCGACCTCGATCGAATCCGACAGCCACTTCCCGACGCCTTCCAAAACCCCGCTCAAGCCTTCGAAAGCACGGTCGATGATTCCGACGTCGACCGAATCCGACAGCCAATTCGCGAACCCCAGCACGGGACGAACAATAACCGCCTGATAGACCTCGTCCACGTATCCGCGGTTCACCACAACAACGTAGAGCATCGCGCTCCATCGATCCCACAGGCCGGGCGCTGCAGGCGCGCGTCTTCGCATGGCCGCATGAAGGACTCCGAACGCCGCGGCCGCGAGCGTCACGCCCATGGCCGTCATGATTGCGGCCGACAGCGTCCCTTCCGCGGCGGCGACCGGAGCGCCGCGCGACGGGAAGGGGAGCGCCGAAGCCATGAAGCGCTCGAACCACGCCCAGCCGATGAGGGGGGACCATACGGAAGCCAGGGTCACCACCGCCACGGTCCCCGCGATATATCCGAATGTCTTCGGCGTCAGGAGACGAAGCGGCGTGGCGTCCGGCCCGGATCGGTGCTCTGCGGCCCTGACCAGACGAAGCAGGTACACCACCGTCATCAGCGCCGCGACCCAGGTCAGCGCCCAGAATACCGGATGCCCGTGTTCCGACGGGGACACCAGTGGAAAAAGCCCTTTTCCGCCCGCGATCAGAACCAGGGGGGGCATCGACGCCAGGGCGACAGCCGATCCCCAGAGGAGCCAGAAGCGGGCGGGAAACCACCCGTCGGACCGCAAGGGTTCCGGGGAATCGTGCCGGGCGGCCACCTCCTCGATGGCGGTCCCCGCGGTCAGGAAAAGCAACGACTTGAATGCGGCGTGGGCGACCAGGTGGAAGATCGCCAGGCCGTAGGCCCCCAGTCCGCAGGCCATCATCATGTACCCCAGCTGGCTCATCGTGGAATACGCCAGGACCCGCTTGATGTCGGCCTGCACCATGGAGACAGCGGCGCCGAACAGCGCGGAAGACAAACCTACGACGACAAGGACATCCAGCGTGACCGGCGCCTGGTCGAACAGCGGGGAAAATCGCGCGATCATGAACACGCCCGCGGTCACCATCGTCGCCGCGTGGATCAGGGCCGACACGGGGGTGGGAGCCTCCATGGCGTTGGGCAGCCACACGTGCAGGGGGAACTGGGCCGACTTGGCGAGGGCCCCGCACAGGAACAGCAGGGTGAGAAGCGTCAGCGTGTTCACCGACCCGTACGGACCGAAGATCGCGACGGATTCGCCTGCATGCCGCCCCGCCTCGCGCACGATCGTCTGGGAATCGAGCGTCCCGAACGTCCTCCAGGCAAGAAGGATCGCCAGCAGGAACCCTGCGTCCCCGATCCGGTTGACCCAGAACGCCTTCACCGCGGCGTCGCCTGCGGCCTTCCGTTCGCAGGTAAACCCGATCAGCAGGAAGGAGCAGAGCCCCACGGCTTCCCAGAAGACGAACAGCTCCAGGAGATTGTCGCTCATCACCAGCATGACCATCGAGCCGGTGAACAGCGACACGCACGCGAAGTACCTTGCGTACCCTCCGTCTCCGTGCATGTAGCGCACGCTGTATGCCTGGACGAGGCCGGCGACCGCCGTGACCATCACGAGCATGACGACGGTCAGCCGGTCGACAAACAGACCGACCTGCACGGAAAACGACCCGGCGTCGATCCACTCGTAAAGCGGC
>MGQW01000071.1:2467-2731 GCA_001798885.1 Deltaproteobacteria bacterium RBG_16_64_85 | reverse complement strand
CCTTTCAGCCACGGGCCGCCGAGCACGATCGCAACGAACGCGACCAGCGGAAGGAGCGGGATCGCGATGCAGGCAAGCGTCATGGTGCTGTCCCGCGCATCCGGAGGATGTCAGGGCCCCGGTTTGCGTGGCTTTCGAAGGAATGCTTGCGGGTCACCCAGGCGTCCGATACGGACACGACGCCCGATTGCCGTTCGAACAGCATTCCCGGGCCGGAAAGGAACGCCTCGCCCGGGGGTCCGGGGACGACGGCTACCCGCATGT
>MGQW01000071.1:0-2324 GCA_001798885.1 Deltaproteobacteria bacterium RBG_16_64_85 | reverse complement strand
GCCGCTTCGTTTCGACCCTGGCCACGACCGCCGTGACCGAGGCGGTCATCTTCCCGAGGAACGTCTGCGGAGAAAATCCGATCCAGAAGACGAACACCAGGAAAGGCAGCATGCAGGCCGCCTCCCGCGCGCTCAGGTCCGGCAGGCTCCGGTTCTTCTCGTTCGTGACCGCGCCGAACATCACCCGCTGGAACATCCAGAGCATGTAGACCGCCGACAGCACGACGCCCAGGGAAGCGAGCAACGCGAATCCCGGGGACACCCGGAACATTCCCATCAGGATGAGAAACTCTCCGACGAAGTTGTTGAGCCCCGGGAGGCCGAGAGAAGAAAGCGTCACGATCAGGAAGACGATGGCGAACACCGGCTGGATTTTGAATAGCCCCCCGTATTCCGAGATCAGGCGGGTATGCCGCCTCTCGTAGAGGATCCCGACGAGAAGAAAGAGGGCCCCGGTCGAGATCCCGTGGTTGACCATCTGGAGGATCCCGCCCTCGATCCCCTGAACGTTGAGGGCGAAAAGGCCGAGCATCACGAATCCGAGGTGGGAAACCGAGGAGTAGGCGACCAGCTTCTTCATGTCCGTCTGGACCATCGCCAGGAGCGCCCCGTAGATGATCCCGATGACGGCAAGAGCCGCGACAACAGGCATCAGGTCGGAAGCGGCCACGGGGAAAAGCGGGATTGCGAACCGGAGGAACCCGTAGGTCCCCATCTTGAGCAACAACGCAGCGAGGATCACGGAACCCGAAGTCGGGGCGTCCACGTGCGCATCGGGGAGCCACGTGTGGAACGGGAACATCGGGACCTTGACGGCGAACGCGAGCGCGAAGGCCGCGAAGAGCCAGAACTGCAGTTTCACCGGGATGGTGAGATCGTACATGCTGAGCAGGCTCGTCGTATAGACGCCGGTGACATCGTATTGGTGGAAATAGAGGGCGATGATGGCCACGAGCATCAGCACGGAGCCGGCGAACGTATAGAGAAAGAACTTGATCGCGGAGTAGATGCAACGGTCGGTTCCCCACACGCCGATGAGAAGGTACATCGGGACGAGCACCAGTTCCCAGAAAACGTAGAAGAGGAAGAGGTCCATCGCGAGGAAAACCCCCACCATGCCGATCTCGAGGAGCAGCAGGAAGATCATGAACTCCTTCACGTGGCTTTTGACCGCCCGGTAGGTGGAGAGGATCGTGATCGGCAGGAGGAAGGTGGTCCGCATCACCAGCCACAGGGAGATCCCGTCCACGCCCACGTGGTAGTCGATCCCATAGCCGGGGATCCAGGAAGCCCGCTCGACGAACTGCATCGACGCGGTTGCGTCGTCGAACCGGAAGACGATGGCCAGCGAGAGGAGGAACTCCGCGAGAGCGGTCAGGAGGGCCGCGTTCCGGATCAGGCGGAGGTTTCCCTTCGGCAGGAAAACGAGGAGCAGGACGCCGGCCACCGGGAAGAAGATCACCACGGTCAGCAGGTTCGACGACAGGAATGCAGGAACCGTCATGACCATACGCTCCGCCAGGTTTCCCTCATTGCGGCATATTCCCCGCTGCCGCGCTCCATCGCAAAGGCCGCCCCGGGGCGGACGCGATTCAGCAGACCGCGCCGGCCTCCGAAGGCTCCCAGCCGCCCCCCTCCCGATAGCGGAGGAACGAACCGGCCAGCGGGTCGAGCGCGACCAGATTGACCCATCCATTGTCGAACAGGTGCTGAAGGGTGTGGTGGCGCCTGATGATCTCCCCGATCCGGCCGGTCGGCGCCTCGATCACCGCCAGCAGGCGCAAGGGATCGTGGTAGCGCGCCTCCCCCGCCATCACCGTCTGGAGGGGCAATCCCGTCTGGAGGTCGCCCCCGCTGCCCAGCATGACCCCGAAGCCCCCCACCACGTTGTGGACGACCTTGCTGTCGCTTCCGTACACCCGGTTGTCCACGGTGGAGAAGTAGTGCTCCATGTTGATCCACTCACCGACGATGAGCGGTGCCGTCATGATGATCTCGAGGACCGTCCCCTTGGAGTCCCGCCGCCAGTCGTAGGAGTGAAGGAACACCCGACCTCCGAGGTCGAGCCCCCGGGTGAGTGACCGGTGGGCTACGATGAACGCCGCGTTGCCCGACAGACCCCACTCGGGACGCACCTGGGCGAGATCCGCGCTGCGCCGCTCCACGTGCCTGAGCGCGGCGCGTCGTGTCGGGCCGCCCGGGGACCCCGGCAGCCGGCCGCAACGCTCCTGTGCCTGCCGCGCCCCGGCCTCGGCAAGGTCCCGGCGAAGCCGGAGGAGATCCTCCCGGTGCGTCTCCGGGCAGTCGGACTCCTCCAGGATGTC